>JALNXZ010000244.1 GCA_023230125.1 Bacteroidales bacterium
CCTTGGGATTTATCGTCTTGACCGCTGTTCTTTACGGTATCAGACTCTTGATTGTATCAGGTCGTGAAGACCTTGAAGACAACACCTGGGGTTGCGGCTATACTGGAGATGCCAGCAAGATGCAATATACAGCTTCTTCTTTTGTTCGGACCTATCGGAAACTCGCTGAACCTGCACTTTTGATCCGAAAGGAAAAACAAGAGGCTACCGGGCTTTATCCTGTCACCATCAACCAAGTGACCCATCCTGGCGACAAACTTGAAAAATGGTTGATAGACAAACCTTTGCGATTTGTCAGAAAAGTGCTGAACAGCTTTGCTTTTCTTCAGAATGGCAAGATTCAAGCCTATATCCTGTATGGTATCATTTTTGTCGGGTTGGCCATCTTGTTGCCAACCGTTGTTGCCAAGATTGATGTCTTGATTCACTTTTTAAATCAATTTTGATATGATCAGTTTGATACTTATATTGTTGGCCAGCCTGTTCTTTATGGGAATCGTGGTTCGCACCAAAAGCATTACATCAGGACGTAAAGGGCCTGGCTTGCTTCAGCCTTTGAAAGATGTACTCAGACTTTTGAAAAAGGGCTCGATTTACAGTAAAACGACCAGCTTTATCTTCAGGATAGCTCCAACGACATACCTCGCATCCGTATTGATGGCCATCTTAATGATTCCGCACGGTAATACACCAGGCATCATTTCATTTGAAAATGATTTTGTGATGTTCGCATATATTCTATCTTTCGGAAAATTTATGACCATTGTTGCTGCTTTGGATACCGGAAGTAGTTTTGAAGGAATGGGAGCGAGTAGGGAGGGTTTGTACTCCATGCTCGTAGAACCTGCGTTTTTCATTCTGATGGGCTCTTTTGCTTTATTTACCGGACATACTTCTTTTCAAAGCATTTTCAGCTTGTTGCATTTTGGATCTAATATTTCATATATGCTGGGAGCTATGGCAACCTTCGTATTTGTGCTGATTGCCATGGTTGAAAATAGCCGCATGCCCTTCGATGACCCAGAAACTCACTTGGAACTGACCATGGTACATGAAGTAATGATATTGGATAACAGTGGTTTTGATCTCGGACTGATCACTTACACGACTTATCTGAAGTTTTCGATGTATGGAGCTCTCATAGCCAATCTGTTCATAGGCCGCTTGCCGCTTCAATATTCTATACCATTATTCTTTGTGACACAATTTCTCTTTGCTGTTGCTGTGGGGTTGATTGAATCGTTTCGAGCCAGATTCAGGATGGGGCACAACCCTCAGTATATATTCATTCTTTCTTCTGTGGCCATGCTCCTCTTTTTTGGCATCTTGCTTTTAACTGGTAAGTTCATTTAAAAAGGAATTCATAATGATAGATATACTTTTAATTCTTTTATCCATTTCCCTACTCTATATGAGTATCTCAAACCGTTTGGCCTCGTATTTGCAGATATTGGTGCTACAAGGTCTGATCCTTTTTGGAACTACATATCTGACCCTCACAGAAGTCAATACGCTGAACTTGCTTCTGATCATGCTTGAGACTTTAGTCTTTAAAGCAATAGCAGTGCCATGGTTTATGAATTATGTCATCAAGAAGAACAAGATTACCCGTGAGGCTGAGCCTTACTTGCCAAACTTTATTTCTTTGTTGATTGTAACCTTAATCATCGTTTTTGCCATAATCTTGGCTAGTTTCATGAATAATGAACATCTTGACAAGACTTTTTTTGTAGTGGCGATCTCAACTATTTTTACTGGTTTATACCTGATTGTCTCTAGAAAGAAAATCATCACACACGTGATTGGATATATAGTCATCGAAAATGGGGTGATGGTACTTTCGCTGGCTGTCGGCAATGAAATGCCGATGTTGGTCAATCTGGGTGTGATGCTCGATATTTTTGCCAGTGTACTAATTCTGGGCATTTTTTTCAACAAGATTGGTGATGTAATCAAGGATCCGGATGTGGATTTATTGAGTAACCTAAAAGATAACTAGAGATGATTGTTCTTTTTTTGATAGGTACTATACTGATTATCTGTGGATTGTTCTTTAATAAAAACCGCACGGTCAATTATTTATTGGTAAGCCTTTATGTTGTCTTGCTGTGGTGTCTTGGAGTATATGAATGCTTCCATTTGAACCAGACCGAATTTACTTTTTTCACAGCCGATTCGCTGGGCTTGCTCCTTTTGTTGGTACTCTGTATAGTGGCAGTTCCTGCACTTTACCATGGTTACCGATATCTGGAAAAGCACAATTTAGGTGAAACGCCTCATTCAAGGGGTATCTTTTTTGGTTCTATGGTTTTGTTGATCACATCTTGCGGTGTCGCCTATCTTTCCAATCATATAGCTGTCACCTGGATATTTGTCGAGATAACCACTCTAAGTGCTTCTGCGCTGATCTATCATCACCGTACCATGAGGGCATTGGAGGGCGTTTGGAAGTATGTGTTCATTTGCGCCATCAGCATCACGTTCATTTATGTCGGAATCCTCTTCCTTAGTTTATCCATGAAAGGAGCTGGTATTGAAGACATGTCATTTACCTCGTTGTATCAAAATCGTTTGCTGTTGGATCCTTATTGGCTCAAACTTTCCTTCTTGTTCATTTTTACAGGATTTTCCGCAAAATTTGGTCTTGTGCCCATGTATACGGCTGGTATCGATGCCAAAGACAAAGCCCCGGCTCCTGCAGGAGCCTTATTATCGAGCATTCTGATGAACCTTGGTTTTGTGGGTGTTTACAGGGTTTACGGTATTATGGTACAAACTCCTGTGCAAGAATGGGCAAGAGCCATCATGATTATTTCGGGTCTGTTGTCCATTTTTGTGGCAGCCGTTTATATGACCCGTATCAAGAACATCAAGAGAATGTTTGCCTATTCAG
Organism: Bacteroidales bacterium; assembly: GCA_023230125.1. Classification (GTDB taxonomy): domain Bacteria; phylum Bacteroidota; class Bacteroidia; order Bacteroidales; family UBA1402; genus UBA8389. Next base: position 2,894 of record JALNXZ010000244.1, read on the forward strand.
GTATAGAGCATATGGGACTTGTCGTTCTTGGACTCGCAGTAGGAGGTATAGGTGTTTATGCTGCTATTTTGCATGTTCTTTTGCATACTTTGGTGAAGCCGACGCTTTTCTTTCAGTACAATCAGATCTATTGGATTTACCAAAGTAAGAGTGTAAACGATATCGGTGATTATTTCAAATACAATAAGACAGGAGCCATTTTGCTGTTACTGGCCTTTTTCTCTGCTACAGCAATGCCTCCGTCCGGATTATTTGTTAGCGAATTTATGATTTTCCAGTCTTTGTTTGAATCTCATCACGTACTCATGCTTTTGGTGGTTGTCTTGTTACTGACCTTGATTATATGGGGTTTCGGGAGCAATATTTTCAAGTTGCTTTTTACTCCCCTCGAAAAAGAGTTGGAAAGACGTCGGATTCCACACATCAGTCCCTGGGAATCCCTTTCACAGTAT
>JALNXZ010000245.1 GCA_023230125.1 Bacteroidales bacterium
AGTTATTTTTTTTCCTTATGTACAAACTGACTGACCGGTTCAACGGTCTGCCCTGGCTTAAAATCACCATTTATTACAATATGGGTGTTATTTGCCGGACCGGTTACTACTTCCGTACGCACATATTCCCCTCCTTTTTTTAAATAGATAAAATTTCCAGCTTCGGTATTCTCCACACAATTCAACGGCACATAGGTCACATTCCGAATCTCATCACAAAATAATTCACAACTAACTGTCATTCCAGGCTTCAAGCGCGTATCGGACACCAATAGTTTTACTTCTATATCAAATACTTTTTGGCGGGATTTTTTATCTTTAAGATGACACAATTTCCCTATTGATGAGATTTCGCCTTTAAATTCAACGTTGGATATGGCATCCAGCCTGACCACCACCTTTTGTCCCAAACGCACTTTGAAAAAGTCATTTTCATCTACAGTCGTATACACCTTCATCCAGGTCAAATCCGGAACATTTCCCATATTACTTCCCTGATATATCTGGTCTCCAATCTTAATCATAGCATCTGTCGATTGGTTGGTTCCAACCTGGAAAACACCTGGTATGGGCGTACGTATGGTCAGATTGGGAAGTACGGCGTAGGCACTATGAACATCCCGTTTCAATTGATTCACCCTGATTTTCTGAATTTTAAGGTCATTTGATGCTATAATCTTGTTGAGAACCATACTTTTTTTCACTTTGGCCAAACTTATTTTTGCCTGCTTAAATTCTAGTTCTTTGATCTTCCGGCTTTTTTCCGATTCAAAACGAAAAGACTCCAGTTCGAGTTTCTTAAGATCGAAGGATGCTTGTTCATTCTTCAAGCTGGCATCCATCTCACTCCGTTTATTGCTTTGATTTACCAACAGTTTTGCCAAATTGGCTTCTTGTGTTTCCAGTTGGTCTTCCACATCTATGATGTATTTCTTTACATCCGTAGGATCCAGTTGAATGATAGAATCACCAGCTTTCACATTGGTACCATGATCCAGCAAACCGATAATTTTCATCCGATACCAATATCTTCCGTAACTCGTCAGCACAAACGACCTGATATCGACAGCAGCCAACTCACCAGTTTCAATGATGGTCTGATTAAACGCACCTTTTTTAATCTGATAGGTTTTAAATGACTGTTCATTACAGGAAAGCAGAATAGACAGGGCAATTGGTATCAATATCAATTGAATTTTTCTGAACTTCATTGCTTCAATTCTTTTTGGTTTTCTTCGGATCTTCTTTAACGAACGGATCGACCATAGCCACCAAGTCGTTACCTTCCAGTCCTTTGGTTATGATGATATAATCCGTATTAGTTGCACCTGTTTCTACCACTAGTTTTTTAAATCCATTTTTTGTTTTTTTGAATACATAGTTCTCAACACCATCCGAATGAACAGCATCAATTGGGACATAGACCACATCCTTTTTTTTATCAATAAGAATGCGACAACTTACAGTCAATCCTGGCATAAGTTTTTTACCACCGGATTTTATCAGAATGTCAACAGGAAAAACTTTGATTTTTGAGTCGCCATCCTTTTTGATGGCCAGATTGGCAACAGACATAACCTCTCCTGCATAAATGCTATCAGAAAATGCATCAGGCTTGATTTCCACTTTCATACCTTTAATGATTTTTGAAATATCAACTTCGTTAACCTGTACCGTAGCTTTCAGTTTTGTCATATCTGGTAGCTGAATAAGCGGAAATCCAGACCAGCACTGATCTCCAACCTGAAACTTGTTTCCACTGCTCCAGTTTCTGTTGATAATTGTAATACCAGGTTTTAATGTAATTAAAAAGAGTTTTTGTAATGTTTCATTTGCTTCAGATAGCCTGGATTTGTCCTGATCAATGGATAAGAGTTTTTGCTTCACTTCTTCAGCCTGAATCTTTTTCAGGTTTTCAATCTGGGTTTTTGCACGTTCCAGTGCAATATTAGCTTTTTCTAGATTAAGTTTAATTTCTTTACGTTTGATCTCTGCCTCATAACCTGCTGATTCAAATTGTATCCTGGATATTTCCTGTGAAATGCGAGTTATTTCATAGTCTGACTTCATTTCTTCCAGGTTAGACTGATGCTCAGCCTTTAGTTTTTCAAGTTCGGCATAGCTGATTTCAAGTCTAGCTTCTGCTTCAACAATGGCCTTCTTGATCTCAGACGGGTCGAACATAATTACAGTGTCACCCGCTTTAACCTCGCTACCATCTTTCACAATCTGTGTAATTTTCAGCGAACCATATCTCCAGGAGATGGTTGGTGAAGATATATTGATGGATTGAATAGCCTGAATATCTCCACTTTCAAAGACATCAAGATAAAACGTTCCTTTAACCGCTTTATTGACAGGAATTTCCTTGGTTTCTTTTTTACCGCAGGATTGAAATAGGACTTCGGCAATAAAAAATAGAGCACAAAGCTTCAGAGAAGAGAATAAAAAATTGCTTTTCATCCGGTAATAATAAATACAAGTGTGTTTCATAGACTATTTTGCATGAATCTGTTTTGGTTGAACGGACTGGGATCTTGATGACTTGTTTTGCTGAAGTATCAGTTTGGATGTCTTTTTTCTGGCAGTATCTGTCAACAATGTCTTGATTTTGACTTCTGAAGAGGATGGCTTAATCATGGAAATGCGTTCTTTTCCAGTTAGGCCAGCTTTTATGACTGCACTTTTAGGAGAAGATACTCCGAGTAATACCTGACGTTTTTCATAGCCTTTTTTGAGTTTAACATAGACAAATTTAGCTGAGTCCTGGTCAAAGATGGCAATCTGAGGTACAACAATGGTATCCAGAACACGTTTGAGTATTACTCTGCCATTGGCGGTTAATCCAAGTTCAGGCAATGTCGTTGAGCTGTCAACGGAAGCTTCTATCTCAAAAAACTTCACTTTGGAGTCTTTTTTAATAGGTTGACCAACTGGAGCGATCTTTTGTATCTTACCCCAGGCGCGATTACCAGGCATGGCATCGAATGTAAATTCAACAGGGTCATCGATTTTCATCCTTTTATAATTGGACTCCGTTGCCTGAATGACTACTTTCATTTCTGACAAATCCGGAATGGAGACCAAAGGCATATTTGACCAAACCTGATCACCTTCCTGTAAAGTTTTACCGGTAAGCCATGATTTGGCTCTGACTGTCATGCCGGTCTGAGATGCTTTAAAGATAAGCATATCTAATCTTTCCTTCATGCTAGCTGCCTGATTTTCCTTCTGGAGTATCTGGATTTCCAAACTCCTAATTTGTGATTTGTTGATGACTTTAAGCGACTTCAGTTTTCGCTCAAGTTTATCTTTTTCAATGGTGGCTTTTTGAATTTC
>JALNXZ010000246.1 GCA_023230125.1 Bacteroidales bacterium
CGGCAACATAGCCTCCTGTTTTTAGAAATTCCCGCCACTCATTCAAACCCCTTTCAAAACCGATATTATAGATTGCTCCTTCCGACCAAATCAGGTCTAATTCTTCATGTTGAAAAGGAAGATGATCCATCGAACCGACAATACCTTTTATCCTATCCTGAAGATTCAGTTTACCGGCATTCAAGTTGAACTGGTCAATAAAAGCGGGAAACAAGTCGATACCTGTAATATATCCAGGCACATGTTGTGCCAGCACCATGGTCTGACCGCCTGTCCCGCAACCAATGTCGGCAATACGGGATTCGTCGGTCAGATGATCGATAAAGCTCAATGCTTTAATGGTAACTTCGGGACTACCGGGCCCTTGTCTTTCTACGCCTGAAAAATATTCGCAGATTAAATGAATGTCAAATTCGTGAATTGATTTATTTTCGTTACTCATGATGTTTAAATTTTTATGGTTGAGGCCACAAATATAATTTTTCCAAGCCTCAAACTGCCATTAATGTATAGATATGATAATAACTCCGGCAAGAATATGCCTGAGTCTAATTAATGGATAACCTTTTGGAAGACAAAAGGTTATTTACTTGACCAAATCCATCTTAAATTTAAACATCCAAAGTTTTTAGACTGTGTAAAGGTAGAAATTTTTTCAATGTTTTCACTACTTGCATCTGTCTTTATGACAAGACTATCTTCTGCCTGTAGATTTGGTTGTCTTTGTTTTGGCAGTTCTTTTTTCTTGCATCTGTTTTTCAACTTTCACGGGATTACCAATTGTCCTGCCATAGTAATTGGTACTTTGAACCCTTGTGGACTCTGTCGATCTGGTTGATGTCCCGGCGTCCTCCTTGTTTGAACGACTTGTTTTGGCCGACCTTGTCACTTCCGTGTTGGCAGGACGACGCTGAGTTTTGCTCTTTTCTGAAGATAACCTGTCTTCATTTTGTTTGTTGTAATCCTTTTGATATTGGCGATCTTCTTTTTGATATTTGAAATTCCGCTCATTTCTTAGATTCTGATTGTCCCAGCTACGCGCTCTATGCCTTTCATTCTCACCCCAGTAAATGGCACTTTTACGATTTTCGTTAAAGCCTCTTACATAAGGTATGTTACTATGATCGTAGTAATCACGATAATAATATCTGGGATAATGTGACACATAATACTGATGATGCATCCAAGGTCTGTAAATATTTACATTTAGGACCACGGTAAAACAATCATTCAGATCGTAATTTGCATATATGGAAGGAATATTCTGAGAATATATCCATCTTCCATGATCCAAAAAGATGAACTCATTGCTAGAAAGGTCGTAATAGGTTTCTAGATCAGGCAAATAATAATAACGTGCTCCTGAGTAAAATGGAGGAGCCCATTGAGGATTGGAATATCTTGTTTGAATTCCGGCCGTACGATAGGTGTACATGCCACATCCTGTGAATAATGATGCGGTGAGCAGAATGACGGCTATCACCGCTGTTTCTTTGATTTTTTTCATCTTGTTGATTATTTAAAAGACACCGTTGTTATTTATAAATATGGAAAGCAAGTTCCTTTTTTATTTTCCACTAATCTTTGTAACTACATTGGGATTTATCACGGCAAAATGTGCGGACCTTTGCGCAATCTTTATCTGCTCAGCTGTGATATCCGCAGGTCTATAATGATTTCCTATGACGGATTTTCCCAAAAGGACTTCATACCAGGTACATGCAGCAGTATAGCGTCCGTAGTTCAGTTGCAGATGATAGCCGTCACGACAAAAATGATCGCCGATCACACTGGTCCTCCCGTTTTGGATGGCGGTACCGGCAGGGATTATAAAATCCATGGAGACAACTTTAGCAACCCTATTTGCAGCATTTACAATAGAGTTGTACATCTTCATTTGATTCCGGTTATAATTTGCAAAACCAGTATGCTTGGAATTTTTTGCATAAGCCCATGTAGCATGCAATCCAAACTTCACTTTGGCATTGGTAGCACACGTCAGTACATAACTTTTCAAATCAGTCAGAAAAGGAAAATAAGATTTATAGATTCCCGATAACGGGCTTGCCTGCTGAAATGTAATATAGTCCCAATTCTCATCTCTAATGGCGGATGCCAGTCGATAATGATTTGTTTCCGTTTTTATGCCGTTGACAATTTTCCGATAAGAATAGATTGCTGTGTCATTTAAAGAATTCATGAAATGTCTTTCCAAAGAGCAACCGCCAATATAAAGATTTCCAATAATCAAACTATCACCACCAGCCACAGCAAGTTCATACAAGTTTTGCTCAACAGCATCCGCAGAAAAACTATTCCCGATGGCCAATATTTTAATTTCCTTGGCATGAAGGCCAAAAGAAAAAAATGCAATGATCAAAAACAATGTAAATCTTTTCATTAGAATTGCAAACTTAAACTATAAACAAAGATAAGCATATAAACTTAGTTGTCATCTATGCGACCCCGCAAAAAACTGGCCCCAAAATTCCTTGCGCCCCGCTTTTACAACATGATAACACCTCTATCCTAAAAAATGTTTGAATTTCCGGCAAAATATAAAGATAAAAAAAACGGATGGCTTATTCCTGAAAGAAGCCATCCGTCTATGTGAATCAATGATTGTCCCGTCGAATCAAAACGCGTTTACTATTCCCATAAAATCTTCAGCGTTCAAAGCAGCACCACCAATCAAACCTCCGTCTACGTCAGGGTTTTCGAAAAGTTCCCCGGCATTGGACGCCTTACAGCTCCCACCATAAAGGATAGAACAATTGTCGGCGATTTCTTTGCCATATTTGGTAGCCAACACGCTACGGATATAAGCATGGATTTCTTGAGCCTGAGCTGCAGTTGCAGTCTTACCGGTACCAATCGCCCAAACAGGTTCATAAGCCAGTATGATCTTGGAGAAATCTTCAACAGAAAGATTGAAGAGCGATTCTTTAATTTGAGCTTCAACAACTTCAAATTGTTTGTTGGCTTCACGTTCTGCCAGCACTTCTCCGATACAGAATATGGGGGTCAAGCCATTGGCTAGTGCCAGTTCAACTTTGGTTTTCAGGATAGCGGAGGTTTCACCGTAATAGGCACGACGTTCTGAATGACCAAGGATAACATATTGTGCACCGGTAGATTTCACCATGGCAGCAGAAACTTCTCCGGTATATGCACCGGAAACATGATCAGCACAGTTCTCAGCAGCGACACCTAGTTTTGCAGCGTCAACAGAGGCACAAACAGATGCGAGGTGAATAAAAGGAGTACCGATAATAACATCGCAATTAACCTTTTTAGAAGCCAATATTTCATTCAGTTCGGTTGCCAAAGCAACG
>JALNXZ010000247.1 GCA_023230125.1 Bacteroidales bacterium
TTCAATCTGCTCACGTACAGTGAAACGATCCATACCGGCATACATCTCTCCATGTGCGTTAAGGGTTCCGTCGTTGTTGAAAATATCAATGGTTTCCAAATTGTACTTTTCACCCAACATATAGTCATTGACATCATGGGCAGGCGTCACTTTCAGACAACCGGTACCAAAGTCGATATCCACATACGCGTCTTCAATGACAGGAATGGAACGGCCAATCAACGGGACAATGACACGTTTGCCTTTCAAACAGGCATTTTTCGGATCATTGGGATTGATGCACATCGCAGTATCACCCATGATGGTTTCAGGTCTGGTAGTGGCAATGACGGCATAACCGTCTTCACCGTCCACTTTATATTTTAAGTAATAAAGTTTGGAATTTTCCTCTTTATAGACAACTTCTTCATCAGACAAAGCCGTTTGAGCACTCGGGTCCCAATTAACCATACGAACCCCTCTGTATATCAATCCTTTATTATATAAGTCTACGAAAACATTCAATACACTCTTGGATCTGGCTTCATCCATGGTGAAACAAGTGCGATCCCAATCGCAGGATGCACCCAGTTTTTTAAGTTGCTCGAGAATCATACCTCCATGTTCTTCCGTCCATTCCCAAGCATGTTTCAAAAACTCATCACGGGTGATGTCCGTTTTTCGAATACCTTGAGTGGCCAACTTGGCAACGACTTTGGCTTCTGTTGCGATAGATGCATGATCGGTACCAGGCACCCAGCAAGCATTTTTACCCTGCATACGCGCACGTCTGATCAGAATGTCCTGGATGGTATTGTTAAGCATGTGTCCCATGTGCAAAACCCCTGTGACATTGGGCGGCGGAATGACAATGGTGTAAGGTTCACGTCCATCGGGAACAGACCTGAACAATTTGTTGTCCATCCAATATTGATACCACTTGTCTTCTACCTCTGCGGGGTTGTATTTGCTGGCAATCTCCATATGCTATAAAAATTCTAATTATCCGATATACCTTTTTCCAATGTCTAACATGCCGTTTGTACGATCTGCACAAACTCAATGAATTTATTGAAAAACATTGTTTTTAAGCGCACAAAGGTAATAAAAATCAATTGCAATCAGACTGCAATTAAAAGTGGTTTTGACTGGATAGTAAAAAATAACCGGTTAAAAGAATTTGCAGCTATTGGACACGGATATCCACACCCTCTATATAATTAATAAAAGCTTGATTGACTAGACGCATTCCTCCCGGTGTCGGATAATTTCCGGTGAAGTACCAGTCACCGGTATGATTTGGACAAGCCTTGATCAAATCTTCCGGATACTGATACACCAATTGAATATTGGCTTTTGTCTCTTCAGGTGTCAGCATCTCTGCTATTTTATCAGAGATCTGCTCCACAGTGAATGGTTTATAAATGTCTTTGACAAAGTTGATGGTCTGTTCTTCTTTTGGTTTTAACTGTTGAGCCTTTATTTTGTTGTAAACCTCATTGAGTATCTTTTCCTGATGACTATCCTTCAACAGCTGAATAGCAGCTTTGAATGCAATGAATTCACTCATGCGTGACATATCAATGCCATAACAGTCCGGATAACGCACTTGAGGTGAGGAAGATACAATCACAATCTTTTTGGGATGAAGCCTGTCCAAAATCTTGATGATGCTCTGCTTCAAAGTCGTGCCACGTACGATGGAATCATCAATGATGACCAAATTGTCTTCATAAGGTTTTAAGGAACCCCATGTCACATCATAGACATGAGCTGCCAAATCATTCCTTCCACCTTGCTGGGCAATGAATGTCCTCAACTTGATATCCTTAATGGCTACCTTTTCCAAACGTGGATGAAGTGCCAAAATCTGATTCAGTTTCTTTTCATCAAGGTTTTTGATATTTTTCTTGAGGTAATCTTTCTTGAGTTCATTCACATAATGCTCCAAACCCTGACTCATTCCAAAAAAGGCTACTTCTGCGGTATTTGGGATATAGGAGAATACGGTGTTTTCAATATCATAATTAACAGCTTTCAGGATAGGCTGAGTCAGCAAGGCTCCCAGCTTTTTCCTTTCTTTGTAAATATCCTCGTCGCTGCCCCTGGAAAAATAGATGCGTTCAAAACTGCATGATCTTTTGACAAATGGTTCACGGATTTGCTCCGTGAATATGCGTCCGTTTTTCTTGATAATGAGTGCCTTTCCGGGCTCCAACTCTTTCACTTGATCTACGGAAACATTCATGACTGTTTGAATAACCGGCCTTTCGGAAGTCACCACGACAATTTCATCATCTGCATACCAAAACGCGGGACGGATGCCCCACGGATCACGAAAGGCAAAAGCATCTCCGTGTCCCATCAAACCGCAAATAGTGTATCCACCATCCCAATCCGATGAAGATTTACGCAAAACCTCCGGAATATCTATCTGTTCTTCAATGACTTTTGCAATATTCTGGATGCCTTTTTCTTCCAACTGGTCAAATTCTTTCTGGACTTCCCTATCCAGATAATGGCCAAGGGTTTCGAGCATCAGAAAAGTATCTCCCATATCTCTTGGATGCTGACCTTTTTCAATCAACCGATCTGACATTTCTGAGACGTTGGTCAGGTTGAAATTCCCACAAATACAAAGATTTCTGGTTTTCCAATTATTACGACGTAAAAAAGGATGCACATACTGAAGCCCTTCTTTACCTGTAGTACTGTAACGCAAATGCCCCATCAGGACTTCACCGGCAAACGGTAGATTTTCCTTCGCCCAGCCTGGATCATAGATCTGTTCTGGTGTACATTTGGCATATTGTTGGCTGTAGGATGCAAAACAGGCATCAATAGCCTGAGAGCCAAGCGCACGCTCCCTGTTGATGTACTCATAACCGGGCTGCATGTTTAGTTTGACACAAGCCATACCCGCACCTTCTTGACCACGGTTATGCTGTTTTTCCATCAGAAGATACAACTTCTGAAGACCGTACTGCCAGCTACCATATTTCATCTGATAAAACTCCAATGGCTTCAACAAACGAATCATCGCAACCCCACACTCATGCTTAATTGCTTCACTCATACCACAATAACTTATAAAATCATTCTACAGTAACGGATTTTGCCAAATTCCGCGGTTGATCAACATTACAACCCTTGACTACGGCTATATAATAAGCCATCAATTGCAACGGCAACGCCGCCAACAATGGCACAAAACACTCACAGGTCTCCGGTATCTCAATATAATAATCAGCCATACCCTTTATTGCTGTATCACCTTTCGTAATGATGGCTATCACCCTGCCCTTTCTGGCCTTGATTTCCTGGATATTGCTTACCACTTTCTCGTACATTCC
>JALNXZ010000248.1 GCA_023230125.1 Bacteroidales bacterium
AACAATACTCTGCTGCAAATGCTTTGTTAAATTTAAAAAATATCGTTTCTGAAACCTCTTCTTTGCTGATGCTTTTTATTTGCAATTACCCGTCGTAGTTTTTATCTTTGCGCTTCAGAAATCAGATGCAAGTAATTAAAAGCAATTATGCCAACGCCATCCAATAGAGGGGCCATGATGCCCGAGTCTCCTATCCGAAAATTAGTTCCTTTGGCCAATAAAGCCAAGGCAAAAGGTTTGACAGTATATCATTTAAATATAGGTCAACCAGATATTAAGACGCCACAAGTTGGTTTGGATGCATTACAGGCGATAGACCGTGACATTCTGGAATATAGTCCAAGTGAAGGTATCCGAAGCTTTCGCGAAAAATTAGTAGATTATTATAAAAGCTTTAAAATCGATGTTTGTGTTGACGACATCATTATTACGACAGGTGGTTCTGAAGCTGTGCTTTTTGCCTTCTTGGCTTGTTTGGATCCGGGTGACGAAATCATAGTTCCTGAACCGGCTTATGCAAACTATACGGCTTTTGCCATTTCTGCGGGTGCCGTTATAAAACCATTGCTTTGTACCATTGAGACAGGCTTTGCTTTGCCACCCGTTTCTGAGTTTGAAAAACTGATTACACCCAAGACCAAAGCCATCATGATCTGCAATCCGAATAACCCGACAGGTTATTTATATACGCAGCAGGAGATGAACCAGATTCGTGACTTGGTCAAGAAATACGACTTATATCTCTTCTCGGATGAGGTTTACCGTGAATTCTGTTATACAGGTGCTCCCTATATTTCAGCTTGTCATTTAAAAGGAATTGAACAGAATGTCGTTTTAGTGGATTCTGTATCCAAGCGTTACAGTGAATGTGGCATCCGTATTGGAGCCCTCATCACCAAGAATGCACAGATTCGTCAGGATGTGATGAAGTTCTGTCAGGCTCGTTTGAGTCCGCCCTTGTTGGGACAGATTGTTGCTGAAGCTTCTCTGGATGCTTCAAAAGATTATATGCTTACCGTCTACAATGAATATGTGGAACGTCGTAAATTCTTGATTGATGCTATCAATAGAATTCCCGGTTGTTATACACCGATACCGATGGGCGCATTCTATACCGTGGCCAAATTGCCGATAGACGATGCGGACAAGTTTTGTGCCTGGTTGTTAGATGAATTTGAATATGAAGGGCAGACTGTAATGATTGCCCCAGCCTCTGGTTTTTACACAACCCCCGATGTGGGTAAGAATGAGGTCCGCATGGCTTATGTTATTAGCAAGGAAGAATTGGCGAAGGCCATGATTGTTCTTCAAAAAGCCCTCGAGGTCTATCCAGGGAGAAGGTTATGATATGAACCTGGAATATTTCATAGCCAAACGTCTTTTCTTTAAGCGAAGCCATAAGGGAAAAAAGTCTGAACCTGCTACCAAGATTGCAATAATAGGTATTTCGGTGGGGTTGGCTGTGATGCTGATAGCTTGGGCTGTTGTGATGGGTTTCAGGCAGGAGGTCCGTAAAAAGATGATCGGGATCAATTCTAATATCCAGATTACCAGCTATTATTCCAATTATACCTATGAAATGAATCCGATGAATGTTTCGGATTCACTCCTTGATGCCTTACGTTCAGTTCCTGGCGTAGGACATGTGCAACGTCTTTTTACAAAACCAGGTATGATCAAGACCGAGTCTGATTTTCAGACGGTTGTTTTTAAGGGAGCAGATTCTGATTTTGATAAGGAATTCTTGGCCAAAAATCTTGTTCAAGGCGTTTTTCCGAATTATGACAAGCCTTCCAATGAGGTCCTTATTTCTGAATATCTTTCAAAACTTCTAAAACTAAGGCTAAGGGATTCATTTCTGGTATATTTCATCAAAGGTGAATCCGTTTCAGTCAGAAAACTTAAAATTTCGGGTATTTATAACACGCACTTTTCTGAGTTTGACAAATATTTTCTGGTTACTGATGCTAGACATGTAAAGCATTTGAATGGCTGGTCTGAGAATCAGGCTGCCGGTGTGGAAATCTTCGTGAAGGACATGGATCATTTTAATCAGGTTGAAGAAGATGTTTACGCTAAAATGGCCAAGTTGGCAGACATAAATGATGATGCGTTTTACATGCGGAATCTTTATGAAATGAATCCTGATCTTTTCAGTTGGCTTCATCTTTTAGATATGAATGTTTGGCTGATATTGATTCTGATGATCTGTGTGTCCGGATTCAATATCATTTCCGGATTGTTGATCCTCATTTTGGAAAATACCAATCTAATAGGAATGCTCAAGGCTATGGGTGCAAATAATATTTCTATTAGGAAGATATTCTTTTATCTCTCTACATTCTTAATAGGGAAAGGGCTATTTTGGGGAAATATCATCGGATTAGGGTGCTGTATGATTCAGAATTTTTTTCATGTAATACATCTGAATCCTACAACGTACTATGTTGATTTTGTTCCGATAGAACTTGATTTGACCTATATTTTGCTTGTTAACGTGGGCACCGTTCTGATTTCATTGATGGTTGTTTTACTTCCTACAGCTTTAATCTCTCATATCAATCCGGTGAAAGCCATCAAATTTGATTAGGATGGACTTGCTGGTTATATTATAACAAGAAAGGCGACCTATCGGGTCGCCTTTCTTGTTTATTTGGAACTTTGGATTAAAGAAATTTCTTTCTAGATTCAGCGATAGCATCGATAACGGCAACAGCCACAATGTTGACGATGTCGCGAACTGAACTTTCCGCATCAGTAAAGTGGATAGGCTTGTTTAAACCCATTTGGATCGGTCCGATGGATTCTGAATCAGACATTCTTTGCATCAGCTTGTATGAAGCATTTGCAGAACTCAGGTTCGGGAATACCAAGGTGTTTACTTCCTGTCCCTTTAAGCGAGTAAAAGGATAGATGCGGTCACGTAGCTCTTTGTCGAGTGCAAAGTTCACTTGCATTTCTCCATCGATGCACAAATCCGGATTTTCTTTTTGAATGCGTGCGACGGCTTCGTGAACAGATGCAGGACTTCCGCTTTGGTCTGAGCCAAAGTTGGAATAAGACAACATGGCAATTTTGGGCTCGTGTGCGAAAAACTTCACTGTTTGGTCTGCCAGTCTCACAATGTCAACCAAGGTGTCTGTCGTCGGATGTCTATTGATAAGCGTGTCGCAAAGGAACAGTGGCCCTCTTTTACCGTTTAGGATGTGCATGGCTGCGAAAGTCTTATATCCTTCGCGTATGCCGATTACTTCTTTGGCAACTTTGATGGTATTTGAATATTTGGTGTAAAGACCAGTGATGAAGGCATCGGCTTCACCGGTTTCA
>JALNXZ010000249.1 GCA_023230125.1 Bacteroidales bacterium
GATCTGACACGGACCTTTTCTATAGGGAGATTGCCGGATAAAGCCTATAAGGCGCATCAAGTAGCCATCGATATTCAACAATGCATAAAGGAAGAGATGAAAGAAGGAGCTGTTTGCGAGGATTTATACAACAAATCCATCAAGATTGCTGAAGAAGCAGGACTCGCCGACTGTTTTATGGGCACTACCCAACAAGCCAAGTTCGTAGGACATGGTGTCGGTTTGGTTATCAACGAATTACCTGTCTTGGCCATGCGTTCCAAAGAAATAATCAAGTCAAACATGACCATAGCTGTCGAACCAAAATTCGTCATTAAAGGTGTCGGTGCCGTTGGCGTTGAAGACACCTATCTGGTTGGAAAGAATGGAAGCGAAAGGCTGACGCATCTTAATTTTGATATCATAGACCTAACTAAATAAAGAACCGAAAAAGATGAATCTCATGAGTGATTTTATATCCCGACAAATCGGCATTCAGCCGGAAGAACAAAAAGAAATGCTGGAAAAATTAGGAATAGACAGCATTGAAAAAATGATTGAACAAACCATTCCTGCAGATATCCATTTACTAGAACCACTTGATATGGCCCCAGCCATGTCAGAAGGCCAATTTTCCGAACACATCAATGACCTGGCTTCCAAAAACAAAGTTTTCACTTCATACATCGGCTCCGGTTGGTACAACACTTTCACACCAGCAGTCATTCAAAGGAACGTCTTTGAAAATCCTGTTTGGTATACCTCATATACACCTTATCAGGCTGAAGTATCCCAAGGACGCCTGGAAGCATTATTCAATTTTCAGACCGTCATCACAGAGTTGACCGGGCTTCCACTCACCAATGCCTCTTTGCTGGACGATGCAACTGCTGCAGCAGAAGCCGCCAACATGTTTTTCAATATGAGGAGCAAAGAACAAGAAGTGGCAGGAGCAAATATCTTGTTCATCGATCAATCGGTATTTACTCAGATATTGGCCGTATTGAACACACGTTGCATTCCTCAAGGCATCAAATTGGAAATCGGTGACTATGCCACCTTTAAGCCAAATACCTCACACTTTGCCGCTTTGGTACAATACCCCAATGCCGACGGACAAGTTGAAAATTATGCCCATTTCATCACAAAGATGCATCAGGCAGGATTAAAAGTGGCCGTTGCCGCTGACATTCTCAGTCTTTGCCTGCTTCAATCACCAGGCAGTTTGGATGCAGATGTCCTGTTCGGCTCCACGCAGCGTTTCGGAATTCCAATGGGATTTGGTGGTCCTTCTGCCGGATATTTTGCAACAAAAGATGAATACAAACGAAATATACCAGGCCGCATCATCGGCCTGTCAAAAGATAAATCAGGTCACCCTGCATATCGACTGGCACTGCAAATGCGGGAACAACACATCAAACGGGAAAAAGCCACATCAAACATTTGTACAGCATCAGCTCTGATGGCCAATATGGCCGGTTTCTATGCCGTTTATCACGGATATGAAGGTCTCCGTAATATGGCCAAACGCGTTCACGGCATTGCCTCCTATCTGAATGACGCTCTTTCGGTGTACGGCTACAAACAGGCCAATGATAACTTCTTCGACACCCTCAAAATCAGCCTTCCTGAAAACGTCAAATTGTCGGATGTCAAAAGACTGGCTCTGGAATACGAAGTCAACTTCCGGTATTTTGAAACCGGTGAAATCGGTATCAGCATAGATGAGACCACTGATTATGACGATGTAGATGTATTGCTCGACATCTTTGCTTCGGCTGCCGAAAACCAGGCCAGTTTTACCAATAACGAAGATTTCACCACCATTCTTTCTTTGGATGAAAGCCTGATCAGAAATGAAAAAATCTTGCAACAGGAAGTATTCAAAAAGTACCATTCCGAAACAGAAATGATGCGTTATATCAAGAAGTTGGAAAGAAAAGACATCTCCCTTACCCACTCCATGATATCCTTAGGTTCATGTACCATGAAACTTAATGCGGCTTCTGAAATGCTGGCACTGGAAAATGCAGGATTCGCAGGCATTCACCCATACGCTCCTGAAAATCAGGTGGAAGGTTATCTGGAAATGATAGAGAACCTGAAAAAGATGCTGTGCAAAATCACCGGTTTTGCAGACTGTAACCTGCAACCAAACTCAGGTGCTGCCGGTGAATATTCCGGCTTGCGCGTGATCCGGGAATATTTCAAGGACAAAGGCCAGATAAACCGCAATAAATTACTAATTCCTGCTTCTGCCCATGGTACCAACCCTGCCAGTGCCCATCAGGCTGGTTTTGAAATTCAGACTGTCGTTTGTGACGAAAACGGAAACGTTGACCTGAAGGACTGGGAAACCAAAGCTTCCGAGAATACAGACACATTGGCCGGTTGCATGATCACTTATCCTTCAACACACGGTATCTTCGAAAAACAGATTCGAAGAATGTGCGATATCATCCACCAAAACGGCGGGCAGGTATATATGGACGGTGCAAATATGAATGCTCAGGTTGGAATAACCTCCCCCGGATATATTGGAGCTGACATTTGTCACCTGAATCTGCACAAGACCTTTGCTATGCCTCATGGTGGTGGTGGCCCCGGTGTAGGTCCGATTTGTTGCGCACAACACCTAGTGAACTATTTACCCAAACATCCGCATTTCGGGAATATCAGGAACACAATTGCAGCAGCTCCCTACGGTAGTGCCATGCTGTTACCGATCAGCTATGGCTATATTTGTATGCTGGGCGCAGACGGTCTTAAAAAAGCCAGTGAAATCGCTATTTTGAATGCCAATTACTTAGCTGAATCCCTAAAAGACCTCTTTCCGGTTCTCTTCAGAGGTGAGGACGGACGTGTCGGACATGAAGTCATCCTGGATTGCCGTAGTTTCAAAAACGCAGGTATCACAGAGACCGATGTTGCCAAACGTTTGATGGATTTTGGATATCATGCACCCACACTTTCTTTTCCGGTTCATGGTACTTTAATGGTTGAGCCAACCGAAAGTGAAGGTCTCGCAGAACTTAAACGATTTATTGAGACGATGCGATGTATCCATAAGGAAATCAAAGAAATAGAAAGTGAAATATACAACAAGAACGACAATGTTTTGGTACAAGCTCCTCATCCGGAATATGAACTGACTGCCGACGAATGGTCACACAGCTATCCGCGTAGCAAAGCCGCCTACCCATTGGCATGGATTGCGGAAAACAAATTTCAGATTCCTGTAGGAAGGGTGGACAATGCCTTTGGCGACCGAAACCTGCAATGCAGTTGCCCCGGATGATTGTGAGGATAGTTCACCATGTCACCAAGAAGGTGATGT
>JALNXZ010000250.1 GCA_023230125.1 Bacteroidales bacterium
GACGGAAGATGAACTGCGTCCTTATGTCGTACATACTTTTGCAGATGGCCATACTGACTGGTTCTTTCCTTCTTTTCTTTTCTTTGAATTTACGGATAATTGGCAGATAGCATTCGGATATAAATATGGAACGCGAAATGCTAAAAAGAGTGATTGGGAATGGTTACTCAACAGGATATTTGAAAAAGGAAAATCTCTTGACGCATTAAATTCGTGCATTGAGAATTATAAAAAGATTATAGGAGAACCTCAATTTAAGCATAAAATAGTACTTGGTATTGTATCGCCTATCACTAATCAGACTGATTGGGGCAGTCTCGATGGAAAAGCATTAAATTTCGCATACAGGAGTGCTCAGATAAAAGCAGCCAAGTGGTACACAGATCAGCTCACAAAAATGTTTGCCGAAGGAGCGTATAATAACCTTGAATTAGTTGGCTTCTATTGGCTTGAAGAGAGTACTGGCAGTTGTGGTGATTTACCTAAATACTTAAGTGAATACATCCATCAATTGGGTAAACGGTTTTATTGGATTCCATACTGGTATGCCCCTGGTTTCGACCAGTGGAAAGAACTTGGGTTTGATGCTGCCTTTTTACAACCTAATTATTTCTTTGATAAATCTGTAATAGAAGCCCGCCTGCATGATGCATGCAAATTGGCAAAAACGAAAGGAATGGGATTGGAGATGGAGTTTGATAGCAGGGTATTGTATGAGAATGAAGATTCATATTATAGTAGATTGGAAGTTTATATCAATGCCTTTGAAAATTACGGTGTTTTTGAGCAATCAGCAATAGCATATTATTCAGGCACAAAGGCTATACTCGATATGTATCATTCAAATTCAATAGAGAATACGCTCATCCTTGACAGAATAGCAAATCATATAATAGAGAGACGCAGCCAGAGCGTAGGTACTGATATAACGAATGCTCCGGATAACGATGTTATTGCCGTTGGCGGTATCGGTGAATTATATGTATCCGGAACTTTCAAATCGATAAAAATATATACAGCGAATGGAATACTCGTTGGTGAAAACATCAAAAGATTGAAATGTTTGCCAGGTGTTTATATTGTAGTGGTTGATGGAAAAGCAAAAAAAGTGCTTGTAAAATCATAATGTGTGAATAATAAATAAAAATTTAGTAAGACGTAAAACCAGAATAAATGATGAGAAGAATTTTATCTTTTTTATTAATATTAGTTATTATAACGCCTATCAATTCGGTAAAAGCTCAGAAAAGCCGAGAAAATAAATACAAAACCAGTGAGATTAGGGATCTCGCACTAATATATCAGGGCGGAAAGCAGAGAATAGAATGGACACCAGACCAGTTTCTTCCATACGTGACTCATCAATTTGCCGATGGTACTAAGGATTGGTTATTTGACGGCTTTTTATTTCTCGAATTTACCAATGGTGAAGGATACAATTATGCTTATGGGTATGACAAAAAGCAGGCTCGTAAAATAGAGTGGGAATGGCTTCTTGATAGAGTTTTTGAAAAAGGAAAAGGGTTGGATGCACTTGATCGGTGTATTGAGCGTGAGAAAAAAAACATTGGGAAAGCACCATTCAAGCATAAAATCATCTTAGGTGTAGCTATTCCATTGCCTAAACAAAAAGATTGGGGAGTTCTTGACGGAGATTCTCTTGATTTTAATATTCAAACCGACCAGGTTAAAGCGGCCGAATGGTATATAGATCAACTAATGGCTCGTTTTAAGAAAGCTAAATACAAAAACCTGGAACTCTCCGGTTTCTACTGGGTAGATGAAGATATTGCGACTTGTAAGGACCTTCCCAAATATGTGAGTCAATACATCCATTCAAAGAAAAAGAAATTTATTTGGATTCCATATTGGAAAGCCAAAGGATATGATCAATGGAAAGAGTTGGGATTTGATATTGCGTACCAACAACCCAACTATTTCTTTACAGCAACCATTCCCTATTCCCGCCTCGATGAGGCCTGTGAAGTCGCTTTGGATAACGGAATGGCCATGGAATTCGAATGCGACAGCAAAGCTCTTTATAATTGCACTAATTCCTCATATAACAGGATGCTCGACTACATCAAAGCTTTCGAAAAAAACGGAGTGTTCGAGACTTCGGCCATTGCATATTACACCGGCAGTAAAGGGTTTATAGATATGTATTATTCTACCTCTCCGGAGGATAAAAAAATAATGGATCGTCTGGCACGTCATATCGTTATCCGTAGGAACATTAAAGCATTAACCAAATAGTTCAAAACGATGAACCGGATTATTGTTGTTTTATTTTTGCTTTTTCCTTTCTCGGTTCATCCTCAGAGCGAATTAAACACGATAAAGAAAGTCGGAGAAAATGTATACATTTCTTCCCGAATCGATAAAACTCATGAAATAAATTTCTGGTTCAAGAAATGTATGGCTAATGATTTGTTTACATTTTACCGTGTCTCTATGGTCGATGCTTCTGACGGCATCACGATAGTCAATGAGGCTTATAGTGATAATATCGGACCTTTTGATATTCTGAATGGTGGTTGGTGTGGTGGCAATCATCTGTTTTCGGATGGAAAGACAAAAACGGCTGAGACTTTTTCCGTAAAATTGTATG
This sequence comes from Bacteroidales bacterium, assembly GCA_023230125.1. GTDB lineage: Bacteria > Bacteroidota > Bacteroidia > Bacteroidales > UBA1402 > UBA8389. Next base: position 2,612 of record JALNXZ010000250.1, read on the forward strand.
CTGATGGGCGAATTCTCTCTTCCGATACTACGCTCAAGGCTCATACTGTTAAAATTGAAGTAAGAAATAATATTTTTAATCCTTTAAGTGCAAGCGAAAAAGGAACTAAAGTATATTTCCCGGATACGTTATGTATTGAAAAGGTAATTTACACCGTAAATAATAACAGTATCCAAGTGGATTTATCCCATACTTATACCAACAAGATTCCTGTTACAATAGTAAAGTATTACGGAATGCAATCTATGTTTAAAGATGAAAAACAACTTCTTACGCCCTTAGGCAAATATAAATACTGGACTGCAATAAATAAGACGGACAGATTTAAAAAAAAAGATTTTCCACGGTTTAACCAATATATTGAAAAAAGTGATTCCTGCTTTCAATCCTCTTATCTCTTCAACCGCGATTTAGGGACACATAGTGAACTTCCCGATGATGATGTGATATTCATAGGTAACTCTTGGTCTAAATGTTATCATAAACTTATAGGAAATGCACCCCGAATTGCCGGTAACTCCGATTCGTGGAGCGGAGTTTATACTTGGGTGACTACACCGCTTCTTGATACCGAATCTGCATTCGCTTTCGATGGATTCATGGATGGAAAGAAAGTCATTTTTTTTAGTAACAATACAAAAGGCGATTTCGTTATCCCTCTTCCGGAAAATTCGAGGAGAAAAAGAA
>JALNXZ010000251.1 GCA_023230125.1 Bacteroidales bacterium
TGAAGGATGAAAATTCAGACAAGTACTGGACATCATTCTGTAGCTCCGGATACATGTCCAATTGGGATTTCAGGACTTCATAAGTGGCACGGGTATCCGCTTCAGCACCATGAGCTCCATCCAACTCCTTTCCACAGTAAAATTTATAGGCAGCAGTCAGGGTGCGTTGTTCCATCTTATGAAAAATAACCTGGACATCAATAAATTTACGTTTGTTCAGGTCAATATCGATATCATTGCGCAAGAATTCTTCCACCAGCATGGGTATGTCAAAACGATTGGAATTGAAACCGGCAATATCACAGCCCTCAATATCACGGGCTATCATTTTCCCGATTTCCTTAAATGTGGGGCAATTGGCTACATCTTCATCCAGGATGTGATGAATATCAGAGGATTCCTTTGGAATGGGAATCCCTGGGTTGACTCTATAGGTCTTGGTTTCTTCCTGCCCATTCGGATGAACTTTCAGATAAGATATTTCTACTATTCTGTCGCTATTTATATTGATACCCGTAGCTTCCAGATCGAAAAAGACAATGGGATTTTTAAGATTCAACTGCATGATAACGCATGTATAAAGATGGACAATCCCACAAGCCAAAAAACCGTGGGATTGTGTTGTATGTGAAAAAACACGCTTAATCGTTGAGCAACATAGGCATCAACAACATCAGCAGATCTTCGTTTTCTTCATTTTGTAAAGGCAAGAACAGTCCTGCACGGGAAGGATCAGCCAATTCGAGGACAATATCTTGCGTGTTCAAATTGGAAACAATGTCTATGATAAATTGAGCCTTGAAGCCGATGATAATCCTATCGCCTTCATATTGACAGGAAATGGTTTCTTCCGCAGAAGTGGAAAAATCAATATCCTGAGTGGTCAATTCTATCTTGTTATTGGTGATAACCAGCTTTACCAGGCTACTTGACTGGTTTGCAAAGATGGCTACACGTTTCAGCGTATTCAAAAGTGAGATTCTGTCGACCAAAACTTTATAGGGATTATTCTGAGGTATCACAACATTGTAATTCGGGAAGCGACCTTCCACCAAACGACAGAATACCGTATAATTGGAAAGACGGAACACCACATTGCTGTCATCAAAAGTAATGATGACATTGCCTGTTTCCTTTGGTAAAATGACCCTAAGCATGTTTGCAGGTTTCTTAGGTACAATAAGCATGGATTTCTGTTCTCCATGAACGCTGGTATTTTTAAGACGGACCAACTTATGAGAATCAGAAGCGACAAAAGTGACATCTTCAGGAGTGATATCCAGGACGACACCATTCATGACAGGACGTAGCTCATCGTCTGCAGAGGCGAACACTGTAGAATTAATGCCATTCAACAGTATACTTGCCGGAATTTCAAGATTGCTGCAATTTTCTTTCAGTTCCTTCATTTTAGGAAATTCATCACCATTTTGAGCCACAAACTTATATTTTCCATTCTGGTAGTATATGGTCACTTCCAGGCTATTTTCGTCAATTTCGATGGTCAAAGGCTGTTCTGATAGTTCACGCAACGAATCCAGCAAGGTCTTGGAAGGAATGGCGAAAGATCCGTCACGGTCTGCTTCTATCAAATCAAAATTGGTGACCAATGTCGTTTCAGTATCTGATGCCGTTGCCGTCAACTTTAAACCTTCAATCTTTAACAAAAAACATTCTAAAATCGGCAAGGTGTTTTTGGAGTTGATAACCCGGCTGATAGCCTGAAGATGGCTCAACAGAGCCGAACTAGATGCAATGAATTTCATACGTTCGATTTTATTTGTTACACGAAAGACTTTAGGATACCGTTTTTACGACAGCTCACATTGATTGTGGCCAATGTTTACAGTATTCATAAGGTCGGATTGATATTTATTCTATTTATATTTTTTATAAGCTTTACAAAAATACTAAAAAAATAGTATTCGGATGGTGGTCAATGCATTTTTTTAAATGATGTAAACAAAAGAATATTAAATTCATTCATAATGGTGATGAAACGATATATGTGCTTATATATCTATCACAAATCCATCATATGCAAGCTGAACATGTTCAGGCAACGAAATATCAACCTCTCTATGCAAGCCCATTTGGTGACTCATATGGATGAGATATGCCTTTTCGGGATTCACCGCATCTATCAAATCGAGTGCTTGTTGCAGGGTATTGTGTGAAATATGCTTTTCAGTCCTTAATGCATCTACAATAAGTATTTTGAGATGGTACAACTTATCGATTTCAGATTGTTCAATGTGGTTATAATCTGTCAGATAGGCCATATCACCGATACGAAATCCCAAAACAGGTAAACGATGGTGCATCAATTCTATAGGTATGACTTCCAGATGGTTGACAAAAAACGGCTTCATCGTTACGGGATTTAGCTGGAAAAGGGGAACTCCTTGGTATGGATTTTCAGCGAAGCTGTAGGGTAAAATGACTTTTATCTTATCCAACACACGCTTGAATCCATAAACAGGCAATTCCTTAAAAGAGCAGAAAGGCCTCAGGTCGTCCATACCTCCCACATGGTCATAATGTTCATGAGTCAAAATAACGGCATTAATCTGTCGGATACGAGCACGCAAGGCTTGCTGACGAAAGTCAGGACCGCAGTCCACCAGAATGGAGATTCCCTCATCTTCTATATACACAGATGTCCGCAAACGATTATCTTTCGGATCCTTTGACATGCATACAGCACAGTTGCAAAGCAATTGAGGATTTCCTGTTGAAGTACCGGTACCTAAAAATGTAAGCTTCATAATTCAGATCTTAAACAAACAACACTTCAGGATGCAAAGCAATGTCAAATCTAACCTTCACATCATAAATGATCCGATCCGATAGTGCTATAATATCAGCTGCAGTGGCGTTTCCCGGATTGACCAGAACCAAAGCTTGTCGGTCGTGCACCGAAGCATTTCCAAGACTTTTTCCTTTCCATCCTGCCTGATCAATACACCAGGCTGCGGAGACTTTTATCCGACCATTTGCCAAAGCCCAACCCGGCATATCCGGCCAGGATTCCTTTAACCGTTGATATTGTTCTGTCTGAATCTCAGGATTCATGAAAAAGCTACCGGCATTTCCGGTTATCGAAGGATCAGGTAATTTTTCACTGCGGATTTCAAGGATGGCTTTTCGAATATTCTGAAGCGTAATTCTACCATTTTCCTGAATACGCCGATCCATATCGCCGTATCTAATGTTCGCATTTAGAACAGTTGATAATCTATATGTTACATGGCAAACAATGAAGCGATTCTTTAATTCATGCTTAAAGATGCTGTC
>JALNXZ010000252.1 GCA_023230125.1 Bacteroidales bacterium
TTCCGGAAGGTCATTCCATCTTGCTGCTGGCTGACGGAAGACTGGTTAATTTGGGTTGTGCCACAGGTCACCCTTCTTTTGTAATGAGTAATTCATTTACAAATCAGACTTTGGCTCAAATCGAGCTTTGGTCAAAACAATATGAAGTGGGCGTTTATCGTTTGCCAAAACATTTGGATGAAGAGGTTGCAAGATTGCATCTGGAAAGAATCGGTGTGAAGTTGACGAAGCTGACGCCTGAACAAGCAGCTTATATTGGAATAGATGCAGACGGGCCATATAAAGCAGACCATTATAGGTATTAATGGCTGTCAATTCTTGAATTGAAAAACATAATTTTACTGATATGAAGACGGTCATTCTTTGTGGTGGATACGGGACTCGTATCCGTGAGGTTGCGGAAAATTTACCGAAGCCTATGATCCCGATTGGGGAGTATCCCATTTTGTGGCACATCATGAAATATTATTCGCAATTCGGACACAATGATTTTGTTTTATGTTTGGGATACAAGGGTGAGGTCATTAAAAATTACTTCTTGAATTACGGGACAATACCGACAGACCTGACCATCACTTTGGGAGGAGACGTACTCTCAATGCCTCGAAAAAACACCGATGAAAACGGCTGGAAGATTACATTGGCAGAAACCGGGCTTAACGCCATGACCGGTGCACGTTTAAAAAGAATCCGGAAATATATCGGTTCGGACGAGAATTTCTTGCTGACTTATGGAGATGGGGTCGGAGATGTTGATTTGGATGCCTTGATGAGATTTCACCTTTCGCACGGGAAAATTGCCACAGTGACGGGTGTACATCCTCCCGGACGTTTTGGCGAGTTGGATTATGATATGCAGACGAAAACAGTTGCAGGTTTTAATGAAAAACCGCAGGTGAGCGGAGGTCGTATCAATGGCGGCTTTTTTCTTTTTCGTCGTGAAATATTTGATTATTTGAACGAAAAGGAGGATCTTGTACTGGAACAAGAGCCCATTCGTCAATTGGTCGTTGATGGGCAACTTCAGGTTTTTGAGCATGACGGTTTCTGGCAACCGATGGATACATCCCGTGAATATAGTCTGTTAAATGATATTTACAAGAAGAATATGGCACCATGGAAAATTTGGAAATAAATAGACAGGTTTTTGAAGGCGTTTATGCCGGGAAAAGAGTATTGGTGACAGGAAATACCGGATTCAAGGGAAGTTGGCTGACGCTTTGGCTTTTAGAACTGGGAGCCAAGGTCTTTGGACTGTCAAATACCGTACCTGGAAGTCCTTGCATGTTTAATGAACTGAATATTGACCATAAAATCAATCATTATTGGGCAGATATCCGTGATGCTGTAAAAGTGCGGGAGATTGTTCGAGAAGTCCAGCCGGATTTTGTTTTCCATTTGGCTGCTCAAGCACTTGTTTCTGTCTCTTATGAGTATCCGTTAGACACCATTTCAACGAATGTTTTGGGTACGGCGAATGTGCTGGAAGCTCTTAGACTTGAGAATCCGGATTGCACGGCCGTCATCATTACAAGTGACAAATGTTATGACAATGTGGAATGGGTTTGGGGTTATAAAGAGACCGATACCCTTGGCGGAAAAGATATTTACAGCGGTTCCAAAGGAGCAGCTGAGATTGTTTTCAAATCGTATTATAATTCCTTTTTCAAAGGAGAAGATTGCCGTGTTCGTTTGGTCACTGCCCGTGCGGGGAATGTGATTGGTGGAGGGGATTGGGCGTTAGACCGCATCATACCCGACTGCATTCGGTCCTGGAGCAAGGGAAAACCTGTAGAGATACGAAGTCCCAAGGCTACCAGGCCATGGCAACACGTACTTGAACCTTTAAGCGGATATCTGACCTTGGGTCAGAAACTCTCAAAAGACAAAAGCCTGAACGGTCAGTCTTTCAATTTCGGTCCCCAGTCAGAGAACAGCCATACGGTGGTTGAACTGATATCGGCTATAGGAAAAATATTCGGGCAACCTCAAGGCCAGGAACCCTTTACGATAACAGACAACATCCCATTTCACGAAGCCGGCCTACTGAAACTCAACTGTGATAAAACTCTTTTCCATCTGCACTGGATATCTACCCTTCAATATGAGGAATTGATCCATTTCACCGCAGATTGGTATCATAACTGGAATTCGAAAGAGGTGAACATGTATGATTTTACATTGGAACAGTTACGGTCTTATCAGGAAAAAGCCGCTGAACGCAAACAAATTTGGATACAAGGATAAAATGATGATAGAAGGTGTCATATTAACCCCTTTGAAGCAAATTTACCATCCGAAAGGAAATGTGTTTCATGGGATGAAAAAAAGCGATCCCGGTTTTACCGATTTTGGAGAAGCTTATTTTTCGATGATCCATGCTGGAGAGATTAAGCCATGGAAAAAACATTTTCGAATGACACTCAATCTGATAGTACCTGTTGGTAAGATTAGATTTGTAATTCATGACGACAGAGCAGGAAGTCCGACTCAGGATGAAACCATGGTTGTAGCACTTGGGCCTGACAATTATCAGCGTCTCACAGTTCCTCCCGATGTATGGATGGCCTTTGAAGGATTTGGTGAGACTTTGAATTTATTATTAAATTTGGCTGATTTGGAACACGATCCCGAAGAAGTGGAAAGAGCGGATTTGGATCGGTTTGCATACCCTGAAAGAAGTAAATGATTCAAGTTCAGAACATACTGATTACCGGAGCGAACGGCTACCTTGGCGCACAGATCAGCCGCCATCTGGCATTAAAAGGCCATCGCATTACCGCACTTTGCTACCCGGAAGCACCCAAGGATACGGATTGGTGTGAGTTGATGGAAGAAGTGATTGTGGGAAGTGTGGCAGAACGAAATACCATCGATGTCTTGAAACATCGGTCTTTTGATGCCGTCATCCATCTTGTTTCTATGGATCACCATCAATCACAAATAGTGACTCCGGAAGTGGCTGCATCTGTCAACGTACAACCCTGTTGGATGTTGTTGGATGCTTTTAAGGACAGTGGACTGAAGACTTTTCTTTATTTCTCGACCATCCATGTTTACGGAGTGCTTCAGAATAACCTGATAAGCGAAAAGCAACCATTGAATCCGGGGAATGTCTATGCCTTGACACATGCCATGTGTGAACAGATTTGCGATTATTACAACCGTACGACAGATATGAATTGCCTCACCGTTCGTTTGTCAAACAGCTACGGGCATCCGGTTTTCACTGAAAACAATTGTTGGTTGCTGGCTGTAAACGATTTA
>JALNXZ010000253.1 GCA_023230125.1 Bacteroidales bacterium
ATTCATGAACTGAATCTTCGACGGTAAATTTAATGAATTATATTTGATCCAGGCAATACCTTTGTTCGAATCGCCATTCATGTTGCCGTTGGCATCATATTAAATATTAACCACATGTAGTATATGGATTGTAACATAAAAATCTTCGCTCTACCCATCCAAAATAACATTCTTTTTCTGTAATAATCTGTAAAAGAAGAAAATTGTCCGAAATATCATAAATTAATCCAATACAACTATTATAAACATAATTAATTATAACAGAATTTGTGTCTGGCCTTGAGAATACTGGTAAAGCGACGGAATCATAATTTTGGACCACTACACCAATATCACCTACATGTATCCAAACATTGTGAATTTTTAAATCTAAAATATCAATCTGAAAATAATTACACTCTCTTTGTTTAACATTAACAATCCAACCTGCTTCAATATCAGGATTAAGTTCTTTGTAGTACTTTCCTGGTGCATTATATATGGAAACACTATGTTTAATGTCTATTGGATGTGTAAAGGCTTTAATATTGTTATATTTAACTTTACTTTCACCAATTAAAAACATCGATAAAAAAATTAGCAATACTATATACTTCTTCATTTTAAATACGTTAAATAAACACTCATCTAGTAATCCTAATAAAAATATTCGTTGATTTTTCTAATTGTTTCTCAACATTTCTCCATTGTCTACCATCAATATTAGGACATCCAGTTGAACTATGTCTAGCATCTCCGTTATTATTTGTTCTATGAAGAAATATTTCAGTTTTTATTGGCTTTCCCTCATTAGCATTATTTTTAGCTCCATCTTTTGTAGGTAAAATAAGAGTCCCATCTTCATTCGAAACTCTATAACTTAATGAACCTCCTTTAGAACCGTAAGGACTCCTCGTCATGTTTTGATAATATGCTTTATAATCTCCTTCTTCAATTGGTACATACTCATCTGGATTTGATGTCATTGTTAATCCATCATACGTTTTAATATCATCTTTACCATTCTTTCCATATATTGTAACATCTGCTGCATTCGCTCCTTTTCCTGTTAATGTTCCGTCATCTCCAAGTTTTTCACTTTCGCTTCCATTAAAAATAACAGCAGCTTCTCCCAAATATGTTCCTTTGTCGCCAGAATTTTCAAACTCTTTTTTATTTTTATACCACCTGATTTCTTTAGTTGTTTGATCATCCTTTGTATCATCAACCTCACCCCAATCCATTCCATCCGGATCGACAAATCTGAGGGGATTATTTACACAGTACGCGTATGGTGAGATCCACGGATACTTTTCCGCCAACGGGTCAGATGTCGGCCACGACGGTACCTCACCCCCCCTCCATCTGGCCCCATAGTCATACATGTTCAGCCCGTTCATCCGGTCCATCTCCTTCCCGTTGTAGAGGTACGGGTTCGTGCCTGAGGTCAGCTGTCCGTTCGAAGGGCTTGTTTCCATTCCAAAAGGATAGTAGTCCGTCGTGCCGGCCACGGTATAGGCCGTTGACCCGGAGACTCCGATGCTGTCGCAGGCCAGTTGGGCACGGGTGTTGCCCAGATGGTCTTTCAGGAAATAGGTGTATTTCCATTTGCCCATATTATTCATGGGGATAGTGTCGGCAGTCCGGATATAGCCTTCGGGGGTAAGTATCCGGCTTATCTTGTCGTTCTCATAGATGTAGCTTCCGCAATAGTCCGTATGACTCCGGGAAAGGAGATTGGACCCGGTGTTCTCGGTTGCGGTTTCACCAAGTGGAATCTGCATCTGGGTCAGGGCGTAACTGTATCTGGCTTCACGTTTCATTCCTGTGGCATCATAAAGATATTCGGTCTTGTTTCCATTCATGGTCACGGAGTATGCGGAAGGCAAGCACACGGCCCTTATACTCCACAACTGCGGTTTTTTAAGCTACAAAAACTATTTAAAAACTTTTGTCTTTGTTAGATTTCCTTTCTCGTCATAATATTTCCATTCGCCGTATTTAAATGTAAAATCAGATTCAGGGTCGTTATCAAAAAGCATAATTCCTTCCGATTTTTTATTTCCATTCGGATAATAATCAATGCAATAACAACGAAAGGGACAAACTCCTTGCGCTTGATGTTCTAAGGGTATTTTAAAAATATTTTTCTGAAAATCACTTTGTATCATCATCAAGTGTCCGTAATCTCCAAAATAATACCAAGTGCCCGTTATCTTATTTTGGGTATATTCTCCCAAACAAGTCAATTCTCCTTTTTTAGAAAATGCTTTAAAAAGACCAGACTTTAGCCCATTATGATAGTAGGTTTCTGTTATCTGATATTTTAAATTTTCTTTCCAAAAACCTTCTTTTTGTCCCTTGCTATTTGATTGATTGATTTTATCAGCATAACCTTTTTGCGCTGATATGGAATAGCTTGTTAAAGTCATTATCGATAAAATGATATATTTAATTGTTGTTTTCATTATATAGTTTTATAAAAAAAATATTCTTTATCTATCAAATCTAAACGACATTACCATTTAAAAACCATTTTTTAATTGTGGTTTAATGGGCTTGAGTAGGTTCTTGACACGATAACACTAACAGGATTGTTTTTTTGAGAACTGTTATTGAAAATACCAATAAATCTTGACCAATCATTTATGTCGATTAATCCGCAACCACTTGAAATTGGATAACCTGACTTTGTCATTCCCGTTTTATTGTTTACTCCCGACTTATGAAGATCTATACCTTCCGCATAAGTTCTTGATGGAGCAGATGGATTTAGCTCACCTAATTCAATCGTATTCGATTGTGCTCCTACATCTTTCATCTTTAATGCTGTATAACTGCTTTTAGAACCATTATGAATCCCCACATTTGCTTCATAAAGTCCTTCAGGAATGGTTGCGTATTTATCCGCATCACTGGGGTTTGTGCAGGCATCAAAAGTCGTTGTTGTCCCGTTTGACATATAGACTGTTGCAGTTGATGACCCCATATTAAATTTACTATCAGGGTCAAAAGTTCCGTTATCGGAAAAGAAAATTGCTTGGTGATATAATCCAGTCAGTAAATTACCGTCTTTGTTATACGATTTGTCTTCTGATACCCATTCGTAGCCGTTAGGAGTACTATGATCGTCATCGTCTTCATCTTTTTCTCCATCTTTTTCTCCACTAGATGTTGCCTTCCAAGCCCTTCCGTCAGGGTCAATCAGCCTCACAGGGTTATTCGCACAATACGCATACGGCGATATCGAATAATATTTTTCGCATAACAGATCCATCGTCGGCC
>JALNXZ010000254.1 GCA_023230125.1 Bacteroidales bacterium
TTCTCAGTTGACCAATACATTAAACCCGCATTGGCAGATGTATCAAAAATATACACGAAACCATTTTCCTGACCAATAACTTTCACCGCATCAGATAATTTTTTATTGATTGGTATAATCATTTCTTGTTGTTGTTTCTGCATATCTTTTTGAGAATCCTGATAGAAAGACTGCAAGCGTTGTTCAATATCTTGAATTTCAGTCATACGACGTGCACGGATTGCTTCAGGAAGGGTATCGCGGGCAGCCACGAAATCTGAACCTTTTTTCTGATATTCTTCCTGAATTTTTGATATTTCCGATTCATAATTCTTAGCCAGTTCATCCAACTTCTTTGAAGCTTCTACTGTTTCAGGCATACTTTGAAAAATGTCTGCACGGTTGAAATACCCAAACTTAAGGTCTTGTGCAAATAAGCTTAAAGGCAGGAAACAAGCGAGAGCAATGATTAGTTTCTTAGTCATCATATTCATTCGTTTTACTATTGTTTTAATTGAATTTTGCAAATGTACATATTTATTTTTAATATCCGAGTTTCTTTAAAACCTCGTCACTTATATCAATCCTAGGTGAAGCAAATATGATATTTTCACCGGAAGCACGATCCAAAATCAGCATATAGTCTCCTTCTTCAGATAAGGCCTTGATGGCATTATAGATTTCATCCTGTATCGGTGTAATTAAGCTTTGGCGTTTTTTAAACAATTCACCTTCAGCTCCAAAATATGTTTTCTTTAATTCTGCAGCTGCTTTTTCCTTGGCAAGAATTTCCGCTTCACGTTTTGTCTTTAGGTCATCAGAAAGATAAACCATCTCAGACTGATACTTTGTATAAAGGTCTTTGGCCTCTTTTGTCAAGACATCCACTTCAGCCTGCCATTTTTTGGAAACCTGATTCAATTGATCATTGGCCATTTCGTAAGCAGGTATCTTTTTAAGGATATATTCCATGTCAACCAAGGCAAACTTCTGAGCAAAACCAGTTATGCCACACGACAATAAAACAATCAAAACCAATAATTTCTTTTTCATCACTTTTACATATTAAGAAAATAACGGCTTCAAAAATACAAATTATATTTTAGCATCTGTGTTTTGTTAACAAATTTTGTAGACTGTTTTTAAAGTCTTTAAAACTCTTGACCGATAATAAAGTGGAATTGACCGCCACTTGGTGAAGAGGCGCCAGGAGCTCTATCAAATCCATAAGCCCAATCAATACCCATCAGGCCTACCATTGGCAGATATATACGGACGCCTATACCAGCAGAACGCCTTAGACTGAGAGGATTCCACGCTTTCGAGAGTGACCAGCCATTACCGGCTTCAAGGAAAGTCAATGCATAAATGGTGGTAGAGGTTTCCATCATCAATGGGTAATGAAGTTCAAACCCTACACGTTCATAGATGGAATTCGTTCCAAGTGCACCATTTTCATATCCTCGCAAAGCTATGGTCTCATAGGTATAGTTGCTGCTGTAACCTGTTGTTCCGTCACCCCCCAAATAGAAGGCGCCGAAAGGTGAACGTTTAAAGGCATTGTATGCACCGATATAACCCATATCAAAACGGGTCATAAGTATTAGTTTCCTGTTTGCCGAAATCGGCGTATAAGTCTTGCTCTTAAACCTGATTTTATAATATTCAATCCAGTTATACAGTTCCTTTGACGTCATATTGGCATAATCATAGTTGCTGAGTTTGTCCATGGATGAATAAGGAAGCGTTGCCTGAACGGATAGTGAGAAGTCTGATCCTGAACGAGTAAACAAGGGGTTATCAATAGATTTACGTGATAACGTCAAAGACATACTCAAATCGTTGCTGATACCATCAGATATGACAAAATAGCTCCAATTCTGTAAACTATAATGTTGATAGGAAAGCTCACCATAAAGCTGGAAATAGTCATCAGGCCAGTTTAGCCTTCCTCCAATACCTGCTGAAAAGCCCCACATTTTAAGGTATTTATCAGGATCCAGTTCATACATATACGAGTCGTTTGATCTAGAGCCATAAGAAGAGCCATAGGAAGAACCATAGCCTGAATACATGCTATTATAATAATTGCTATAGTTGCTGTAATAGCGGGAACTTACGTCGCTCTGATGGGAATAAAAACCGGAAATCTGAAGAGAGTTCGGTCGCTTTCCTCCCAACCAAGGATCCAGGAAAGAGAAACTGTAAGAACTATAATACTGTCCGTTCGAACGTCCGGTAATCGAGAATGTTTGCCCATCACCCTGAGGCAAAATTCTATATGTACCAAGGTTAAGCAGGTTCCTTACAGAAAAATTAGTAAACTTAAGACTGATAGAACCAACAATACCGGTCGATCCCCAACCTGCTGAGAATTCTATCTGATCATTATTTTTTGGAGTCAAGTTCAAGTCAATGTCAACGGTGCCCGCTTCATAGTCAGGGATTGGAACAATACCCATGTTTTCTGCGTCAAAATGTCCCATTTGTGAAATTTCACGTGCAGAACGCATTAGATCAGATTTACTGAATAAAGCACCTGGCTTTACCCGTAATTCACGTCTGATAACGTTTTCATACAAACGGTCATTGCCGTTGATGTTTATCCGGTTGATGGTCGCTTTTCTGTCTTCGTGAACAAGTATTTCAAGATCAATGGAATCGCCATCAACCTTCACTTCAATAGGAGTCAGACTGGAAAACAGATAACCATTATCCATGTACATATTGGAAACTGCATCTTCGGCACTCGAATTATTCAGGCGTTCATCAAGTCTCTTCTGATTGTAGACATCTCCACGATCTATCATCAGAACACGGCTCAATTGATCTGCTGTATAGACCGAGTTGCCTACCCAATTAATATTACGGTGATAGTATTTTTTTCCTTCATCAATTTTGATATAGACATTCACAGTCTTATCATCGAAGCGGTACACCGTATCTTCCAAAATGATGGCATCTCTGTAACCATACTCATTATACTTTGCAATCAGTGCAATCTTGTCTTTTATATATTCTGTCTCAACAAATTTTTTGGTTCGGAAGAAGTTTGCCAGTTTTCCTTTCTGATTGGTTTTCTTCATGGCTCGACTGACTTTGTAATCGCTTAAGGCCACATTACCATCAATAATCAATTGATTGATTTTGATCTTGTCTTTTCTGTCCACTTTTATTTCCACAAGAACCTGACCTTTATCTTTGGGGTCCTCCTTCTGGAAAAGATCTACAGAAGCATTTTTAAACCCTTTTTCGTCATAATGTCTTCTGATTAAAGTGAC
>JALNXZ010000255.1 GCA_023230125.1 Bacteroidales bacterium
TATATGGGGTTTCGGAAGCAATATTTTCAAGTTGCTTTTTACTCCCCTCGAAAAAGAGTTGGAAAGAAGTCGGATTCCACACATCAGTTCCTGGGAATCCCTTTCACAGTATGTGCTGCTCGCATTTTCAGTTTATCTGGCATACAATCCACCGATAGAGATGGTCAACCTAATCAACAATGCTGTCAGAATCATTCAATAAGTAAGTATGAAAGACATGACGATACATAATAATACGACCATTGCTCTGAACGACATTCCTAAACTTAATTACGATAATTTCATGGAAGGCAACCTCGGTCTGTTGTCTGAAAAACCTGAAAGGCATTGTGTCCTTTATTTCGGATGTCGGGAAGATGAATTGCTCAGGTTGATTTGTTGCTTGGCTGATGATGAGACACATTTGATTCATATTTCTTCTTCACTGGTCAATCCTTCAACTGTGCTGCCTTCCTTTACGGCACAAAATGCAAATTTCGAGAAGTTTGAGCGTGAACTTCACGAGAATTTCGGTTTGAAATATGCGGACCATCCTTGGTTGAAACCTTTGCGGTATGCATATAATCGTCTTGACTTAAGTCAAACGGTGGAAAATTATCCTTTTTGCCAGTCTGAAAGCGAAGAACTGCACGAAGTCGGGGTTGGACCAATCCATGCCGGTATCATTGAACCGGGTCATTTCCGCTTCATCTGCAATGGGGAGCAAATCATGCATCTCGAAATTCAACTTGGTTATCAGCACCGTGGTATCGAACAGCTTTTTCTAGAAAAGAAGAAGTTATTGGAACGTACCACCCTGGCCGAAAACATAGCCGGTGATACCACCATTGGTCATACCACCGCTTTTGTGAACCTTTGGGAAAGTCTGTGCGGTTTTACACCTGACCGTTCCCTTTCTTTCGCCAGAACTTTGGCGCAGGAACTGGAGCGTATCGCCATCCATACCGGTGATTTGTCCGGCGTTTGTACTGACATCGGATATCAATTGGGCCATTCTGTCTATGGAAGATTGCGAACGCCCATCATCAATTTTATGCAGGAATGGAGCGGTAATCGTTTTGGTAAAGGTTTAATACGTGCAGGGAAAATCAACTACCCGTTTACACCGGAACTTGCTGAAAGACTTCAAGCTATCTTGAAAGCCTATGAACCTGATTTTGATGAAATAACCGAAATGTTTTTTCATTTGCTCAGTACCTTGTCCCGTATGGAGAAAACAGGAGTGGTCAGTTACGAGAAAGTCCTTGAGATCGGGACCGTGGGTATGTCCGCCAGAATGAGTGGGCTTAACAGGGATATCCGGACTTCTCATCCCTATAACCTGTATGGCTCAACCATCGTTCATGAACCTATCCTGAAACATCATGGTGATGTTTATTCCAGGGTGCAGATTCGGAAACAGGAAATTAAGCAATCAATTGGTTATATCAGGACTCTGCTTGAAAATGTTCCGGAATTTCCAAAAACGGAAAATCCAATCCTGACAGCTGGCGGCGACATATTCGTCTTGTCTCTTGTGGAAGGCTGGCGTGGTGAAATCTGTCATGCTGCCATCACCGATGCATCCGGTAATCTAATTGTTTACAAAATCAAGGATCCATCGCACCATAACTGGATGGCATTGGCAGAAGCAGTACAGAACAACGAAATCTCTGATTTTCCTATTTGCAACAAAAGCTTTAATTTGTCCTATAGTGGACACGATTTATAAACAGGACGTTCTATGAGCAGCAATATAAAAATCATGTGGCACCAGGGGAAACAATACATTCCCGATGTGACAACGGCAAAAGTGCCTGGCATATTTAGAGGCAGACCCGTTATTTCTACCGTGAAAGTGAATGAAGACATGCTGGTGGATCTGTGTCCGACCCATGCCATTTCTGCCAATCCTATTTGTATTGATTTGGGTAAATGCACTTTTTGCGGCGAATGTGCTATTCTGTTTCCTGAGAAAATATTCTTCGCAAAGGATTGCAAACTTGCGACCAACCAACGATCCAGATTGATTGTCAGGGAAGGGGAGGATCAACCCGTCACACTCAACCCCAATATGGTTCGTGATGAAATCAGACGGATTTTTGGCAGATCTCTCAAACTTCGTCAGGTATCAGCAGGTGGAGACAACAGTTGTGAGATGGAGCTGAATGCCACCAACAATGTGAACTTCGACATGAGCCGTTTTGGAATCGATTTTGTCGCCTCTCCACGACATGCCGATGGTCTTGTAATCACAGGTCCTATTACCGCAAATATGGCTGAACCGTTGGAACGTTGCTACAATGCCGTTCCTAATCCGAAAATTATCATTTTAGCAGGTACCGATGCCATCAGTGGCGGCATTTTTGCGGACAGCCCGGCTCTGAACAGGGATTTTCTATCCAGGCATACCATAGACCTGTATGTTCCAGGCAATCCGGTGCATCCATTGACATTTATCAATGGAGTGTTGAGTTTATTGAGAAAATAAGAAAACCCGACTTGAGCAGGCAAGATCTCCGATTATCCAAAAGAAATATTTGTCTTCCATCACTTACTGACTGATACGAGTCATCACTATGTTTTTAATATCCCGGTTGTATTGATTGTATAAGGCTTCGTCAATAACCATGGAATAACTCAGGACATCAAGCCTAACGCTTGGGTTATCACCGGGATGGTATTTGGACATCAGGTGCAGATATGGTGCTTTCTGAAATCCCAGCTTTTCGTAGAACAACCATCGCCGTTTAGTTATTTCATCAACAACAGGTTCCATTTCCAGCAGAATTATTTTCTTGGTTTGTTTTTGCAAAGTCTTCATCATCAGGGTTCCTTTGCCTGTTCCTCGCAGGTTTCTTGCAATGGCAAAGTGCTCAACATAGATTTATTGGTCAAATATCCAATAACTCATAAAACCAGCTACTTCATTTTCTTTCAGATAAACATCCCACTGTCTCTTCCATACCGTTTTATGCTAAATGTACAAGTCTTTAGCTTTCAGGTAACCTAAAATGAGTTCAGTCGTTTTGTCAACATCCACTTTGCTGGTGTCGATGCAAATATCATAATTTCTGGCGTCAGCCCATTCTTTTCCTGTATAGCTCTTGCAATAGGAAGTTCTTGCTTTATCGCTCTGGATAATCATTTTATCGGCTTCCTCCTTTGATATTTCATAAACCCTCTGGATTCTGTTGCTTCGAAAGTCCTTACTTGCGTGCAAGTAAACCTTGATCAGATTCGGATAATTCTTTAGTATATGAAAACCACATCGACCGAT
>JALNXZ010000256.1 GCA_023230125.1 Bacteroidales bacterium
AGCATCCGGTGAAATAGTATCAAGAATTCCATTTCTTAGGTAAGCGGCACTTTCCATGTTTTCTAAAGATTCAGAGACCAAGACGATGTATCCTTTTGGAAAATTCTTGTGTATAGTGGAGATATGTCCCAAATCGGAATCAAGTTTGTCTTTCTCAAATAAGAAAAAAGGATTGGAAACCCCTTTGATAGCTTGTTTGTTTTTAAGGAGTTCTGTCGCGGAGTTGAAAAACTCAATGTCATTTTTGAGAATCTCAAGGAAATGATTGATTGTTTGTGTGTTTCTCCCGATGTAAAAGACTTTCTGCCTCATTGTATAATTTTTTTCACACGGACTTTAAGCTCTAAAGGATTAAAAGGTTTCAAAATATAATCGTCCGCTCCTTCAGAAAGCAGACGAATTCGTTCAGAAGTGCTATCCTCTCCTGATAACATAATGACATGTATGGACTTAAATAGCTCATTGTTCTTCAGGTAGTGCAAAAATTCGTCACCCCGCATTTCCGGCATTTTGATGTCAGAAATGATTAAATCCGGAATATTCCCCTCTTGCAGCCATGCAATACCTTTTATCGGGTTGTCAAACCATATTAAATCAAAATCTTGAGATAGATAGATTGATATGATTTTTGCAATAGATTCTTTGTCGTCGATAATAAGTATTTTCTTCTTCATCTCTGGCTCTAGCTAATAATGTACGCTGCATTGCAATCAAACAGGCTTCTTTTACAAAGAAGTTTGTCAAAGATAAAAAATGTATTTGATTTTATTTGGTATTTTTTGGAAAAAGAATTGCAAACTTTGCATTTATCAATTAAATGTATATAAATAATGTCATTTCGTTAATTATATTTTGTATATGTGCGCGAAAAATGTTATCTTTGTGCGGTTTTCAGTATCTTTGTACAGTTTTCAGTGGCCACTTAATTCATAATCCTTATGAAAAGATTAAATGTAATTTTATTGTCGGTCTTGTCAGTTGTCTTCACAATGTCGTCTTGTGTTAGAAATAATATTGATATTTCTGATGATCCTACCATTGATGGGATTAATGTACCAAATGATTTCGACTGGTCAACCATCAAATCAGCGCAGCTGACCGTTATCCCGGCTGATGATTACAACTCTCAGTTCTTTTACGTTGTAGAGGTCTATGGTGAGAATCCACTGATAAGCAGTGCTGCACCTTTGCTTGCGAAAGGAGTGGCAAAAGGTGATAATAACTTTATCACCAATTTGATATTGCCGACATACACTACAGAAGTTTTTGTCAAGCAAATTGATCCGGCCAAGAATATAATACTTCAATCTATCATGGTCTCCGATGAGTCTATGGTTTGTAACTTTAATCCGACTTCAGAAGTCCGTTCGGCTTCAGCTAAAAATGCGATGCCTGTACTAAGGATTGCCAAGTCAGAGGTGGAAAATCCTACTCCTGCTGATGCGGAAGAACTGACCGCAAAGTCTGATGATGTTGGTTGGGTGAACGGTAAGAATTATTTGATTCCGGAAAAAGCGACTTATACGGGATCCATTCAGCTTGGCACGAATTCTTGTCTATACATTGAGGGAACATATTCATTGCTAAAGGGCAAATCTTTATCTATGGCCAATGGCGGAAAGATCGTGGTTCAAAGTGGCGGAATGTTGCAGGTTTCAAGTGATGTGAATCTGAACTTTTATGCAGGACAAATTATTAATTATGGTTCTTTGATTGCCAATGGAAAATTTGATTTGAATAATCAAGCTACCATGTATAATCTGGGGACGATGAGTTTTGCTGATTTTACAGCAACAAATTCAACCAATGTGATTACAAATGATGGTGTTATCAACGCTACGACTATGAGTGTCCAAAGTAATCCTTTTACCAACAATGGGGCTTTCAATGTAGGCGTTTTTGAGGCTGCAACCAACTGTAATCTGGTAAATAAGGGAACTGTAATTGCCGGCGAACTGGATGCGGAATCCAAATCAAAAATATACAATAGTTGTCACATCAAGGTAAACACGTTGATGGATGTTCATGGTATTTCTTACTATGGCTATAATGGTTCTTTGCTGAAGACCAAATTATTGGTTTCCGATGGGACAACTTATGATTTGTCCGATCAAACCATGATTGATGCAGAAACGGCTGAGTTTACCACATATCGAAATTATATCAGAGGTGTTGGTACAAGTTATGCGTTGGCTCGTTTCGGCAAGGTGGATTCTTATAAGAAGTCAGTAGCTAAAAATATCACTTATGGTGGTAAACTCGAAGTTGAGTGCTCTGATCATCTAGGTAATGAAAAGAATAATCCATTCTGGTTGGTAGAAGAAGGTTCGGCTGTTCGTTGGGCTGAGCAAGGTAAGGCAACGACCAATATTGAAGCTTGTGATTGTAATGCAGGAGGTCATGTAATAGTTGATCCGGATGATCCCGAAATTCCTACCGACCCGGAATTCCCAATACTTGTCAAACTGACAACTGATTATTCCTTCATTATGGAGGACAATTGGCCCTGGTTGGGAGATTATGACCTAAATGATGTTGTTGTGGATTTAAGTATCAGCTATTGGCAGAATTCAGAGAATAAGGCAACCGAGATGATTGTAGGTTATAAATTAAGGGCTGTTGGTGCTAAAAAACATGTTGCAGCGGGATTCCGTCTGGATAATATCTCTTCGGAACAAATTGCCAGCGTCGCTTTTAAGACACCTGTGCTTACCGGTTCTGTTTTCAATACAGAAAAAGGAGGATTGGAATCTGGTCAAGTTAAGGCTGTGATACCATTGTTTGATGATGCGCATTTGTTGCTAAATCCATCCATTGTCGGAACAAGTTTATTGAATACCATTATCGGAGGAGAGTATTTTGAACCTGTATCTGATACCATCCGGATTGTGTTTACAAATCCGGTTAATCCATCGGACATCTCCATTAATAATATCAATTTCTTTATCGTCACAAATGCAGTGACTGGTTCTGCAACAAGAACAGAAGTCCATCTATCCGGTTATGAACCCACGGATAAAGCTGACATGACTTTGTTTGGAACAGCTGCTGATTATTCTGCTAATGGTGCTAGATATCGTACAGCTGAGAATATGATTTGGGGTATGCTTATCCCAGTTTCATTCAATTATGCTTCTGAATGGAAAGATATTACTGCGGTATATCCTCAATTTTCTGAATGGTGTGTATCCGGTGGAGTAGCAAGTCCATATTGGTATGAATACCCCAC
>JALNXZ010000257.1 GCA_023230125.1 Bacteroidales bacterium
TTTAAGGTATAGGTATTCATTTTTGAAAAAAATCGACCGAACTTACGCAATTATTTTTGTCTTTGAATATATTTTTATATATTTTTAAATGTTTTTTACATCATCTGAAAATTATTCACTTTTACATCCATGGAAAGTGGAATCTCACCTTCCCGTATATAATAGGATGGCCTTTTTGAAGATAAGCATCCTTTTTTTGGTGTGAATCAATTTTATGAAGTCATACCGCAGACTGAATGTCCTTGTCTGCGAAGAAATTCAGATACTTTATTTCTAACATCTCCCTGAATCAGGATTTCGTCATCTTTGGCTGAACCTCCAACACCACAATGCTTTTTTAGCGTTGCAGCTAAGTCTTTCAGCTCAGACTCTGAACCTTGAAAATTGCTGATAATGGTGGCAGGTTTGCCATTTCGTTTTTCAAAACGAATAATTAAATTTTGTTTGGTAACAGATACTTTTTTGCTGTCTTCTTTGATGAATTCAACAGGGTTTGATTCTGATATGTCACCAAGAGATGCATTTAAAATCTCTCTCCAGTCTTTTTGAGCCATATTTGCATTGATTTTTGTGATGTTCAAATGTATAGATGTTTTCGCACTCAGACAATAATTCACCCTTTCAATTGTTTTTTTTACTATTTTTGCACAACTGTATTCATATTAAATAGATGGAAATTAATAAAATAAACGATCCTCAGACTATACCAGAACCGACACTCAGACGTTTGCCCTGGTATTTAGCATACCTGAAGCTTGAGGCAGATAAAGGGGAAAGTTATGTTTCTTCTACTCAGATTGCTCGTGCCATCAATGTAAGTGCTTCGCAAATAGCCAAAGATTTATCGCTTGTGAACGTGTCCGGAAAGACCCGTGTAGGGTATGATGTGAATGAGCTGGTCGATGTCTTGGAAAACTTTCTGGGGTTCAGAAGTGCGCACAGGGCTTTCTTATTTGGTGTCGGAAGCTTGGGTGGCTCCTTGCTCCAAGATAGGGGGTTGTCGCAGTATGGAATGGAAATTGTCGCAGGTTTTGATGTAAATCCAGAAGTCATTGGAACGGAAATCAATGGATTACCAGTTTTTGGCATTAGCGAATTCGCTCAGAAACAAGCTGAAATGGATATTTCAATTGGTGTTTTGACGGTACCTGTCGATCAGGCTCAAAAGGTGGCGGACAAAATGGTGGAGGGTGGAATCCGGGCTATCTGGAATTTTACACCGTTCCGCATCAGTGTCCCCAATCATATTGTTGTTCAGAACACATCCATTTATGCGCATCTGGCAGTGATGTTCAATCGTTTGGAGAACCAGGAAGCTTTAAAAAAATAATGAGATGAAAATTATAGCGGTCGGGATGAATTACCGCAAACATTTGTTGGAATTGAATTCGCCTGAATCTACCGAACCGATTTTGTTTATCAAGCCTGATTCTGCATTGGCTCATGCGACACCAGACAGAGGAACAGCCAATAACCCCTTCTTTTTACCCGATTTTTCCGATGAAATCCATTATGAAACCGAGATTGTCATCAGAATTTGCAAACTGGGCAAGAATATTGCCGCAAAATTTGCCCATCGTTACTATGATGCAGTGACGGTAGGTCTGGACTTGACAGCCCGAGATTTGCAAAACAAGCTCCGGAAAACCGGGATGCCTTGGGAAATTTGCAAAGGCTTCGACCAATCAGCTGTGGTTGGTCAGTTCCGTCCCCTTAAGAAGTATGCTGACATACAGAATCTGGACTTTCAACTCGATATTAACGGTAAAACTGTTCAACAAGGATGTACTTCGGATATGATATTTTCAGTCAATCAAGTTATTGAATATGCCTCTAAATTTTTTACATTAAAAATAGGAGACCTAATTTATACCGGCACTCCTTCTGGCGTTGGACCACTTTTTTCCGAAGATCATTTGGAAGGATATTTGATGGGTGAGAAATTACTGGATTTGTACGTGAAATAAATACGAATCCTGTATTTTCATCGTTTTCATTATAAACTGCATTAAATACATGAGATTTTTATATAGTCTGTGTCTTTTTCTTTTAGCAAATATCGGCTTATCAGCAAATAACAGCCGTACGTTGGAGTGGTTTCGTGAGACTGTTTCGGGGAAGCCTATACCCGATTTTGTGGGATCCATACGGTCAGGAGAAATGACCTTGCCCATGTATTCTGAAACTCAAAGACCTGCGATATCTGCAGATGCTTTTTCAGCCACATTGATTTATCCGGTATATGAAAAGCTCAGTTCAGCGGAGGTTCATCAGCTCAGACCGCTGTTGAAATATGTTTCTGATAGTATTGAGGTAAAAGCATCCACGGGTATCGAACGAAAAAAGCCAGTTTTGGACCTATCATTCTTCCCTTTTATTAAAAAGGGGAATACTTATTATAAGTTGGTATCATTTGACTGGAACATCAAGCCTGTTAAATCCGCTTTGCGTGTTGCTTCGGGCTTGTTATCCGCTGCTGATTATGACACTTCTTCTGTTCTTTCATCCGGTGTTTGGAAAAAGATCAGTGTTCCCGAAACCGGCCTCTATAAATTGACCTATTCAGACATTAAGGCCATGGGTATCAATCCTGAGAAGGTGCAGATATACGGTTATGGCGGTGAGTTGCTTGAAGAGGATTTCAGTTTGGCAGGTTATTTGGACGATTTGCCTGAAGTGGCTGTTTGGAAAGAACGGGGAAAAGACCAAGTCTTCAATGCCGGGGATTATATCCTTTTTTATGCAAAAGGTCCGGTTTCCTGGAAATATGACAAATCTTCTGCGATATACAGCAGAGTTCGTAATCATTATTCCGACAAGGCATATTACTTTGTCGGTGAGCGTGTCGGGGGGACAAAGACAGTAAGTAATTCCACTTATAGCGGTACATCTAATAAAGAAATTTCTTCTTTTACAGATTTTCTGCTTCATGAAACAGATAGGGTGAATATTGGTGAATCTGCTTCAGGTAGTGGTACCGGACGTCAGTTATACGGAGAAGATTTCACCATGTCGGCTATCCAGAGTTTCAGTTTTGAGGTTCCAAATCCGGATACGAGCCAAGTTTCGATGGCTCAGGTAGTATTCATTGCCAGAAATTCCGGAGTATCAACCTGTGGCGTATATGTGGACGGCTCTAAAGTAGGTGCTTTGTCCATGGCTAAGGTTTCGACAACAGGAACGTCCTATTCTTATGCTTCTTCTTCCAACAAGGTGTTGGCTTTCAC
>JALNXZ010000258.1 GCA_023230125.1 Bacteroidales bacterium
ATATTCAGTCCATTTTTCAGCCAAAGGTCCCTGAGGAACTTTGGAATCAATTTTATTTTTTTCGTTATTTGTGGTCATAGCAAATTATTTTTAGCCCAAAAGATTTGTGATCAGGTAAAATACAGGAATTGACATGAAAATCAGCGCAACAATCGTAGCCCAGATGTTTGAAATAGCCTTTATTCTCGGCAACCAAATGTGATTACTTCCACCCATGGTTTGAATAGCACTCCAGATGCCGTGTGTCAAATGAAACCAAATCGCAGCAAACCAAA
Organism: Bacteroidales bacterium; assembly: GCA_023230125.1. GTDB lineage: Bacteria > Bacteroidota > Bacteroidia > Bacteroidales > UBA1402 > UBA8389. The sequence goes on from JALNXZ010000258.1 coordinate 276, forward strand.
CTATATAAACAATGCCATAAACAGGGCTTTGGAATAAGCCTTTTACAATCTCAGAACCTACTGCTGGTTCCTGACCCATGATTTCAGGAAATTGCATTTCATACCAAAAATTGTAAAGATGAAGCCCCAAGAATCCAAGCACGATTAGACCAAGCACCAACATGTTCTGACCAGCCCATTCAACGCCGGGAGCATTTGACTTAACATCATAGCGATCTGTACCTCTTGCTATGTAATTCTGTATGGACAACCACAAAGCATAGCAAATGTGAATGATAACCAGTGCAGCCAAACCGACTGTTGCGATAATAGCATACCAATTTGCACCCAAGAATTCACAGATCTGATCATAAACCTCAGGTGAAATAATCACAAAAATATTCATGACAGCATGGAAGGTGAGAAACAAAACAAGGGCTATACCGGTTATACCCATTACGAGTTTCCTTCCGATAGAGGAATTAAAAATAAAACAACCCATACCTTTGATTAATTAGTGTTTATATAATTTTACAAAAATTTCTAATGACTGCTTTTTGAAAGCGCAAAAGTAAGGGAATTAGTCGGCAGTCGCAAACAATTACAGAAATTTTTCTTTAATTAAGCTCCTATTTCTAATTTCAAAAATAAAACCCATTGAAAAAGAAGTATTTGAAACTCATTGATTCTAGTCTATGGGTAACCCTTTTTAAATTTGTAATGTGATTTTAAATATTTACTTTTGAAGTATTATAAATTTACCTCATTTAATAAATACATTTTGCCATGGAAAAAAACCAAGACTGTCTGTATTGCACACGCAACCAGCTGCAACATGATCTAATGATAGAAATCTGTGATTTGGACGTTTCAACACTTTTCTTGTTCAAAGAACAAACTTACCTCGGGCGTTGTGTTGTAGCTTATAAAGATCATGTCAATGAACTTTTTGAGCTTTCTGACAAAGATAGAAATGCCTTTATGAAAGATGTTTGCCATGTTGCAGAAACAATGAGCAAAGTATTTAAAGCTAAAAAAATCAATTACGGTGCTTATTCTGACAAATTGCAACACCTGCATTTCCACCTGGCTCCGAAATATGAAGGCGGACCTGATTACGGAGGTACCTTTGCCATGAACCCTCAAAAAGTATATTTATCCGATGCAGGATATGCAGATATGATTTCCAAAATCAAGGCAGCCTTATAACAGCAATCCTTATTCACCGTTTAAACAGCTTTTTATTCTTGGCCCGAAGTCAAAAACAGATGCAGATTCCATGTAAAATGATTATTTTTGCGTCTGATCTAAAAAGAAATGAACATCAACCATTCGGAAAAATTAATAAAGGCCATTCAGGAACTTTCTCAGTATGACTTACTGAAAGGGATTTATCATGAGCAACAGGAATCAAGTCCGATGCCTTCCGCTAAAGTTCTGGAAGAAATTGTCACGTTGTGCCGCGCCGTTTTGTTTCCAGGATATTTTGGCAATGCATCCATCAGCAAACAAAACCTCTCTTTTCACATTGGGGTGGATATTGAACGCATCCACCATATTCTAACCTCTCAGATTCTTTCCGGATTATGTTTTGACAAACATTCGGAAGATATGATGGAAGATGGTTGCACAGACTTTCCCATTAGGAACAATGAAGATATTCGCCTGCTGCGTGAACGTGCGAAATGTATATCCGCAGATTTCATTGCTGCATTGCCAAACCTGCGCAGCATTTTGGCAACCGACGTCCTGGCCTCTTTCAACGGAGACCCTGCTGCTGAAAGCATTGATGAAGTCATCTATTGCTACCCGGGGATCAGGGCAATCAGTAACTATCGGATTGCACATAAAATGTTGGAACTTGGTGTTCCGATGATTCCACGAATGATCACAGAGATGGCTCATTCCGAAACGGGTATTGACATCCATCCCTCAGCCTCTATCGGGACTCATTTTGCCATTGACCACGGAACAGGAGTGGTTATAGGTGCAACAGCCATCATCGGCAATAACGTGAAGCTTTATCAAGGTGTAACGTTGGGAGCCAAAAGTTTTCCTCTGGATGATCAGGGGCATCCTATCAAAGGAATTCCTCGTCATCCCATTTTAAAAGACAATGTCATCATTTATTCCAACGCAACCATACTTGGTCGAATCACCATCGGAGAAAACGCCACAGTCGGCGGTAATATCTGGGTCACAGAAGATGTCGCACCAAATGCCCGTGTTATTCAATCAAAGCAAAAAAATAAATGCGTTTCGAACTTATTGCTAAAACGATGCAGGGCCTGGAAGAGGTTCTTGCAAAAGAGATCATAAATCTTGGAGGAGATCAGGTACAGATTGGCCGACGTATGGTTTCCTTTACCGGTGACCAAGCACTTCTTTATAAGGCAAATCTTCACCTTCGTACAGCTGTACGAATTCTGAAACCTATCCTTTCATTTAATGCAAAGGATTCTGACGAAGTTTACGAACAGATTCGCAAGATCGAATGGGAAAACTATCTGCAACCTCATCAGACTTTCGCTATTGATACAGTTGTCTATTCAGAATTTTTCAGACATTCCAAATTTCTCTCCTACCGTGTTAAAGACGGCGTCGCTGATTATTTCAACGAAAAATTTGGAAAACGTCCATCTGTTCGGTTAACAAATCCGGATATCTACATCCATGTGCATGTTTCACACAATCTTTGCACCGTTTCTTTGGACAGCTCAGGAGAATCACTCCATAAAAGAGGCTATCGTGTCGACCAAACAGAAGCTCCGCTTAACGAGGTTCTGGCTGCAGGGATGTTGCTTCTAGCTGGCTGGGACGGCCAGTGCAATTTCATAGATCCCATGTGTGGTTCCGGAACACTCCTGATTGAAGCCGCCCTGATTGCACTCAGAATTCCACCCGGTATTTATCGCAAATTTTTTGCCTTCGAAAAATGGAAAGATTTCGATGCCGAACTCTTCGAAAATA
>JALNXZ010000302.1 GCA_023230125.1 Bacteroidales bacterium
TGATTATGCACGGAAAAGTGATTCAGAGCGAGCTTTAATTTCAGGTAGAGCGAAGGCCCTTTCCAAAAAAGCATTATGGTCAGCATTCATTTCTGAATATGAGAAAGCATATGCTATCGCCCTGGAAAATAATAAATTAAAAAAATAAAAATATTAAGAAATCCTTATTGTACAGAATTCTGGAATTCTCAAACAAGATGGAACCAATAAACACATAGACCCTATGAAAATTAAAGTAAATAGTGCCAATCAGGCCAAGTGGTCAGAAGTGATTGTAAAATCGACCATGCCCCCGGGTTTGGAAAAGTTAGATGAAATTGCTCACAATATTTGGTGGTCCTGGAATTATGAGGCCATTAACCTTTTCAGAGAAGTGGATTCGGAATTTGAATCTTCCTACTCCGGGAATCCAATTGTGATGTTGGAAAACACCCTTTACTCACATTTGGAAGAACTGGTTGCCAATCAGGGGTTTATGATTCGCCTGAATGAGGTTTACACAGAATTTCGAAAATATATGGGTGAACCCGTCAACACGGAGTTGCCGAGTGTCGCCTATTTCAGTATGGAATATGGTTTGACGGATATTCTGAAGATTTATTCAGGAGGTCTTGGCGTTTTAGCCGGGGATTACTTGAAAGAAGCTTCTGACTGTAATGTCAGTATGGTTGCTGTCGGATTTTTATACAGAAATGGATATTTCACTCAGGCTTTGTCTATGGATGGACAGCAAATTGCCATATACGAACCGCAAAATTTCAATATGCTGCCCTTGGAGCAGCTTAAGAATGAACAAGGTAAACCATTTATATTGACTTTGGATTTTCCCGGTTACAAAGTTTATTGCAATGTCTGGAAAGTTTCTGTGGGGCGTGTTCCTCTATATTTGCTGGATACTGATACTCCGCTCAACAGCGAGTATGATAGACAAATTTCAGCACAATTATATGGCGGAGATTGGGAGAATCGTTTGAAACAAGAGTATTTATTGGGCATTGGTGGCATTCAACTGTTAAATGCTTTGGGTATCAAGAAGCAAGTCTACCATTGTAATGAAGGTCATGCGGCTTTATTAAATGTACAACGTCTTGCCGATTTGGTGGAAAATCAAAAACTGAATTTTTCCCAGGCTCTGGAGGTGGTCCGCGCATCCGGATTATATACGGTTCATACTCCCGTTCCTGCCGGACACGATCAGTTTGAAGAAGGTTTGTTTGCCAAATATATGAGTGCCTTTCCGGGGAAATTGGGAATAACTTGGGATGAATTTATGGATATAGGTCGTGAAAATCCCGGAAATAAGTCTGAGAAATTTTCCATGAGCGTTTTTGCCTGCAACAGCTGTCAGGAAGTAAACGGAGTGAGCTGGTTGCATGGAAAAGTTTCGCAAGAGATGTTCAACCCTATCTGGAAAGGCTATTTTCCTGAAGAGCTACATGTCAATTATGTAACCAATGGAGTTCATATGCCAACTTGGACCGCATCCGAGTGGCAAAAACTCTATAATAAAACCTTTGGTCCTGACTGGATGGGTGATCAGTCAAATATTAAACTTTGGGAGAAAATTTATTCGGTTAGTGATGAGGAGATTTGGGAAACCCGTCAGATCCTTAAACAAAAATTGATTGAATATATACGCGCTAAATACAAGGAAAACTGGTTGAAAGGGCAGGGAGACCCGTCACGCGTGGTTTCTGTTTTGGAAAGGATCAATCCAAATGCTTTGATCATAGGTTTTGGAAGACGTTTTGCCACTTATAAGAGGGCTTACCTCTTATTTACCGATCTGGCACGTCTTTCGAAGATTGTCAACAATCTTTCCTATCCGGTACAGTTTGTATTTACTGGTAAGGCTCATCCTGCTGATGGTGGAGGTCAGGGATTGATCAAACGTATCGTGGAAATTTCCAAGATGCCCGAGTTTCAGGGTAAAATCATTTTCCTGGAGAATTATGACATGGCACTGGCCAAACGTCTAATATCGGGTGTCGATATCTGGCTGAATACACCTACACGTCCACTTGAAGCATCTGGAACGTCCGGTCAGAAAGCTGAAATGAACGGTGTACTTAATTTCTCAGTCCTTGATGGATGGTGGCTTGAAGGATATATAAAAGGTGCAGGTTGGGCTATTACGGATAAAAAGACCTATCTGAATGATGAGTTTCAGGATCAATTGGATGCTGTGACCATTTACAGTACACTTGAAAATGAAATCATACCTTTGTATTTTGCCAGAAACAGTAAAGGTTATTCTCCTGAGTGGATCATGTTTATCAAGAATTCTATTGCCAAGATTGCACCTCGCTTTACCACCAAGAGGATGCTTGAGGATTACATCAATAAATTTTATACCAAGTTGTCCAACAGGTCTAAAATATTAGTAGAAGACAATTTCAAAAAAGCAAAAGAAATAGTTGCCTGGAAAGAGAATTTCGTGAATCATTGGGATGGAATTCAGGTTACATCAAAAGATTTGCCTGAAAAATTTCTTAAAGGTCCTGTTGTTGGCGAACCATATCTGATTCGGGTGATTCTTTCCAATGTTGATGAGAACGCAAATGTTGGGGTGGAGTTGGTGCTTAATTTCCTGAAGTCTGATGGAACTAAAGTCTTAAAAATGGCAGAACTGGAGATGATAAAATCAGAAAATGGTGTCCAAACCTATGAATTGAACTATAAACTTAAAAAGGCTGGAACATTTAGTTTCTCCTTTAGAATGTACCCCAAGAATCCGGATTTGCCTCACCGTCAGGATTTATGTTACGTACG
>JALNXZ010000259.1 GCA_023230125.1 Bacteroidales bacterium
AAGACGCGGTTCGGAAATTCAGCCTCCATCACTGCATTTTTAGCGTTTTCTGCACAGCGACGGAAAGCGACGGCACCCAAAAGACGCAGTGCTCTAAAGGAAACGAACATCGTAAGAAAGACTTCCGTTAAATACACACCCTCTGATTTGAGTAATAAACATAAAAAAAGCCACCTCAAAAAAGCAGCTTACAGTCGGCATATCAAGTTCGAAACGCCCTAAAACAAAAGAAGGTTGTCTCACGACAACCAATCTTCCTTAACCTTAAATCTAATACCATGAAAAACACAGTGCAAATATAGAGGGCTTTTGACGTTTATGCAAATTTTTCGACATAAAAAATAGGGACTTTAACACGATTTAACTACCAACGTCGAATAATCACTTAAAAATGACTTTAAAAAATCATTCATACAGCTAATAATCAACACTTTAAAAAAGCGCAATTAAAAACATACTTCCCAAAAAATATTTGTAAAAAATGTTCTATAACATAAAAATCAACTCGATTTCTATGCTCTCCAACATAAATAATACCAAAAAGTAGATCAAATTCAATCAGGAAGTTAATCCTCAATCTCAGAAATCTTTGTCAGTACCTGATATATTTTCAGACAGGCCCATGCATCCAAAGCAGCATAATTTTTTTGGCCTTTTGAAAGTACCTCAATCTCCCAATTTGACAACCTTTGAGATTTTGAAATTTTCTTTCCGAATAAAATGGCATATAACTTTTGAAGGCTATTGTCCTCTATTCCAAAAGTCTTGACATAAGATTGCAGCTCTATAAACCCTTGAGGATCAAATTTTGTCGAACGGGCACGCAACATCAGGAAATCATCCTTGATGGACAAACCTATCTTCCGGATATTCGGATTATTAAAGAACTCAATCAATGGATCGGAAAACCCCAACACATTTAAACGAAACAAAAAACAAACATCCTCGGTCGCAATTTGCAAAAGAGCCACTTTGTTCATTTTACCTTTGGCAAAAACAGGTTTCGTTTCCGTATCGAAACCGACCAATCTTTGTTTGTTCAGTACTTCCAAAGCCTGACTGAACACTTCCTCCGTATCGACAACAACAACTGTTCCTTCGAAAGTCTCCAAAGGCAACAAGTTGATTTCCTCTTTTGTAATAGTCGGTATAAAATCGTGCATTAAAATGTTGCTCCTTCCTCTTCTTCGCCTTGTTTGGCATATTTGCAATGATGTAAAGCGCGCAATACGTTCACCAAAGATTGTCCCCAGATCTGTTCAAAATTGGTACGGCACACATACAATGCATCATTCATGGTCTCGTCATAACCCAAACGAAACACAGATAGAAAATCAAATAAATCCTGCCAGATATCAGCAATATTTTCTGAGATAAAGGCTACAACAGGAGTATCCGTATATTTTATGTCCGGATGGAAAACTTCCAGATAGGCGTCATCCGTTCCGAGTAAATCAGAAACAGTTTGTGATAAAACAGCATATTGCTCTTCTGTTGCAAACGTTTCGGGAGAGTCATCAGAAATCATCTCATTCTGTGGCAAAAGGCTTGCTTTGAGATAAAGAAGCGGCAGCAGACGAGTCATTGTATCCAAGAACTGCTTTTTATCAACAGACTCCAGTTGATCCAAAAAATCACAAAAAGATTTTGACACTGTGACAAACTCTATCGTATTTTTATGATATACCGGATTATCTGATTGCGGTTCTTTAGACATAAATCGTTTTTCAAGGACTTGGCAAAAGTACAAAATAACATCAACAAACAAAAAAAAACATCCGATTGATTAAATCCGGAAGAACAGCTCAAAATCTCTATTGTTTTTGTATTTTTGTACACTTAAAATATCGAGCATAATAAGGCATGGCTAAAATACCTGTGACCAAAAAAACAAACCGGGAAAGTCAGGAGCAATCCTCATTGATAGGTTTTTTCAAGAAGAAAGAGACCCACATTGCCGTCGGTGTCTTTCTTTTGGTTTTTGTAACCTATTTCTGCATCATCCTGATTTCTTTTCTTTTTACAGGTGATTCCGATCAAAGTAAAGTCAACCTTCTGGCTTTTTCCGACTTGGACTCGATTGCCGGTAAAACAAAAAACATCGGGGGAGCATTTGGAGCGTGGGCGTCCAACGTCATCATCAACAAGTGGTTCGGTGTATCTTCGTTCTTTATGGTATTTTTCGGTATCATGCTGGGTTTACGTTTTCTTGGAGCCACCAAAGCATCCATGATCAAATATTTCTTATTGAATAGTTTCGGCATGATTTGGTTTTCCCTGTTCTTTGGATTCTTTTTTAAAAGCTTTTACGAAGACACATTCCTGTCATTGGGGGGAGCCCACGGATACTTTCTGGAGCAATGGCTTACCGAACGCATAGGTTGGCCGGGTACATTGCTGGTCATTGTCTCTACCCTGTTTGTTTTCCTGATCTTTATAAAAGCTGAAAACATTCCATTCCTGCAGAATATCTTCAATCGCAGGATTATTGATAAAGACAAAACAAATCAGGAAACTGAAGAGAATACGCTGGAAGGTGAATTTCCAGACGAATTCGAGAAAAGTTGGACAGGACAAGAAGAAAAAGGACAAGCTGCCCCTGTGAATCGCCGGATGCCATCAAATGTCGACCTGGAAGAAGAGGATTATGACGAGGAGGAAAATGATGAAGAGAACACCAACAATGTGATAACGCCTCAACCTGCCAAGGATGTAGATTTTGAAATCAAGATTGGCCAGGGGGAAGACGCTTCTGAAGAAGAAATCGAAGAGCCTGAAATAGCCAGAGCCGCCAGTCGGATTCACGGCAAAAATGAAGATCTTTATGACGCCTCCTATATGGGCGAATATAATCCGAGACTTGATTTATCCAGCTACAAATACCCGAGCATCAACCTGCTCACAAAATACGAAAACGCCGACACCATCATCAATACGGACGAGCAGAACAGCAACAAGAGACGTATTCAGGAAGTTCTTGAACAATTCGGCATTCGCATCAGTTCGATCACAGCTACGGTCGGAGCGACAGTCACACTTTACGAAATCATTCCAGAACCGGGCGTACGTATTTCACGAATCAAAAGTTTGGAAAATGATATCGCACTAAGCCTGTCTGCACTGGGTATCCGTATCATCGCACCTATCCCCGGGAAAGGAACAATCGGTATCGAGGTTCCAAACAGGGAACCCCAGATCGTGTCCATGTACAGCG
>JALNXZ010000260.1 GCA_023230125.1 Bacteroidales bacterium
AATCCAGGTCTGTATTATTGATATGTACAGGAGGAACCATCACAATGTCTGTGGACCCGGGAACCGGTTCGCTCACACCTTTCAGATTTGATCAACTGTACAAACAAATTCCGGAACTGAACAAATTTGACTTCAACATCGATTTTGTTCAGTTTGATCCTTTGCTGGATTCATCTGAAGCTGGTCCTAAAGAATGGATTTCGATGGCTGAAACCATCTATCATGCATACGACAAATATGATGGCTTTGTTGTGTTACATGGTACAGATACCATGGCTTTTACCGCCTCTGCATTGAGCTTCATGCTGGAGCATTTGAAGAAACCTGTCATACTCACAGGATCACAGTTACCTATCGGAATGATACGTACTGATGGTAAGGAAAACCTGATAACTGCCATTGAAATTGCTGCAGCCAAGGAATATGGTTCTGCTTTGGTTCCGGAGGTTTGTATTTTCTTTGAGAATACACTCTGGAGAGGCAACCGTACAACCAAAAAGAATGCAGAGTTATTCAATGCATTCGGTTCCTATAATTATGCGGCATTGGCCACCGCTGGAGTACATATCCGTTTCAATCGAACGGTGATTCATCATGAACGCGAAGAAAGTAGACTGATCCTGCACAGAGCTTTGGATACCAATATTGCCATCCTAAAGTTGTTTCCAGGCATCTCAGAGGCATATGTAAGGGCTGTCTTCTATACGCCTAGACTCAGAGCTGTCGTGCTTGAGAGTTTCGGCGCAGGAAATGCGCCTTCTTCTCAATGGCTGATAGACCTTATAAAAAAGGCCACCAAAAATGGAATCGTTATCGTCAATGTGACCCAATGCAATACAGGAAGTGTTGATATGGGGCGTTATAAAACCAGTGTTCACCTACATGACGCAGGGGTTATCAGTGGCTATGACATCACAACTGAAACTGCGGTGACCAAACTGATGTTCCTGCTTGGGCACTATCAGAATTCGGAAACGATTTGCAAAGAGATGGGACGATCTATATGCGGTGAAATGACTGTAGAATAAAAATAGGTATTATTTTGGGGAGCGAATAAAAGTAAGCATTTTCTCCATGAATTCATCAGGCGATTCCATGCATGTGAAGTGTCCGGACTCTGACATCAACCGAATTGTTGCATCAGGACAAACGGCAACCATACGTTGCATTGATTTTTTACTGGCTATTGCGTCACGAAGACCAATAATCAACAATATTCTCGGATGCCTTTTTTGATTTCTCAGCAATCGGTCTGCCTGATAACCAATCAAGGGATCTATCTCAGGATTGAGCAACTGCCAGGCATTCCAATCATCCACCATACTGTTCAGTCTATCCGAAATGCCCCTGTAATTTTTACCGGTCACAGAGCGCATCGCCAATTTCCATTCCTGTTTATATTCATTCAACCCGCTTTTTTTAAACTCTTCAACCTTCTTTGTTTTCATGGCATAAACTGAATTATTATACAATTTCAGGATTTCAGCAGGCATTTGGGAGCGATCAGGAAAGTCACTCAATGCACCTGATGTCATGGTAGCAGTCATCACCTTCTCAGGATACAATGCCACAAAATCAGCCAGCACCATTCCCCCCAGTGCCAATCCTGCAAAGTGTGCTTTCTTTATGCCCATGGAATCCATCATATTTTTCAAATCATCTGCATGCAAATAGCCATAACCGGATTCCGGAGAACCTGATTTCCCATAACCCCGCAGATCATAGCGGATGACCCTGAAATTCTTTGCCAATTTAAGAAATACATCATCCCACATACGGCAATCAAGTGTTTGCTCATGCAAGAGAATTAGAGGTTCGCCCTGACCAGCTTCTTCATAATATAATCTAACGATTGGAGAAGTTGGTTCCAAAATATTGCAAACTCCTGACAAAGCATTTTTTGTCACAGTAGGAACCTTGACGTATCCGGTTTTCACTTCTAGTTTATTGCACGCCGACAAAACAAGGACGGCGGCTATCAGCATACATATGAATTTTTTCATCAATTTTTTAAAACAAACGAATGTCACAATGTCATATAATCATATTCTATATATTTTCACAAAATATATGTCTCCAAAATCAGTAACTCTGTCGATGTCCTTAATGTCGTTCCATCCAGACAAGCAGGTAGTAGGACTGTTTCGCCCTGTCGGATTGAAATGGTCTGATCTTTCCCATAGGCAATTTCCCCTTCTCCTTCCATACAAACATAAATCACAAAACTTTCAAGATCGGTATAATCCCTGTTCATCTCAATGGTTTCAGTCATCATGATTTTTTGTTTACCACTTTCGGTGAGAATCTCTTCATATCCGGAAACATCCGCTTTTAACTTCACCCTATTAGTCGTGAAATAAGCACAACTCACCAAAGAAACAGCATCGTTATCGACTGGTTCATATTGTGTTTTCAAATCTGTGTACAACTGATAGTCTATAGCCTCTTTGGCCAATTCTGTATGCAGTTCACGGCCTTTACCCTGAGCATCTTTGCGGTTGTAATCATACAAACGATAGGTGATATTGGAGGTCTGTTGAATCTCAGCAATGAAAAGGCCGGCACCGATGGCATGTATACGTCCTGCAGGCAGAAAAAACACATCACCAGCTTTAGCCTCATGATGTTGAAGCACCTCTTCGATGCTATTTTCTGCAATACGGCGTTCATATTCTTCAGCGTCTATTTGTCGGGAAAAGCCGGAAATAAGTTTTGATCCGGGTTTAGAAGCCACCACGTACCACATTTCCGTCTTTCCAAAAGAATTGTGACGCTTGCGAGCAATCGTATCGTTGGGGTGTACCTGAATGGATAAGTTGTCTTCGGCATCAATAAACTTGATTAAAAGCGGAAAAACTTTTCCAAAGCGGGCATAAACGGTTTTGCCCATCAATGCTTCAGGAGCAAGTTCAATCACATCCGTTAAGCTTTTTCCTCTCAATTCACCATTGGCAACCACAGATACAGAACCTTCGACCTGTGATACTTCCCAGCTTTCACCGATACCGGAGTCTTGAACATCTATTTTCTTAAAACGACATATTTCACTTCCACCCCAAATGATTCTTTTGAGGATGGGCTCAAATTTTAAAGGATATAATTGCATTTCTTTATGTATATAAAACGAAGTCAAATATATCGCTTTTCAGTGAATCCTTCATCACAACAAGTCAGATTGCAAAGAAAAGCTGCATAACAATGAGGTTAATGATA
>JALNXZ010000261.1 GCA_023230125.1 Bacteroidales bacterium
ATCATCGAATCGTTAACGCTCATCGTAAATCTCCCAAATACTGCATATTATTCTTATATATTGTAGATTATCTCATATAACTGCTGATATGGGCGGCGGTGGAGGGAGCGGTGAAACGGGAACAGGAGAAGGGCAGTATCCAAACGAAAACGGATGCACGGACGCTGGCATATATCATGGCGGCTCTCTATTCGGGTCTGCTGAATTATAAGATGACCGAAATGCCCGAAGAGGAGATCAAAAAGATCTGGCAGGAGGGGGTAAAGCTGATTGTTTCGAGAGGGGGGCGGTAGCACAAGACCGGAATAGACATAACCTTATAAATAATATTATCTTATCTAAGGAATAAGAATGGATTTTAATGAATTACTCGGAAAAACACAGGTATCAAAAATCATAAATCCGATTGATATTTTCGAAAATTTAGATAAAGAAGAGAATAAGGCCTATATTAGGCCTGGGCAAAAAAACGTTCTTGAATTATGGGACAAAAATCATCGAACTGATAAAGACACAATTGTAAAATTACATACAGGACAAGGAAAAACGTTAATCGGATTGTTAATGCTCCAATCCCTCCTCAACGAGGGATATGGACCGGCACTATATTTATGTCCCGATAAAATTCTCGTTAGACAAACAATTAATCAGGCACATGCATTTGGGATAAAAATTGTGGAAGTCATAGATAATCAACCAGGACTTCCGCAGGAATTTTTAAATTCTGAAGCAATTCTCATTGCAACTTGTCAAAAGCTATTCAACGGTAAATCTGTTTTTGGTGTAGAGGGAACGGGTAAAGAGATTAAAGAAATTGGAGCTATTGTTATTGACGATGCGCATCGATGTTTAGAGATAATTCGAGATACATTCTCCATTAAGAGCAAAAAATATACTGATAGTAAAAGAGAGCAAAATCCCGTTTATTCAGAGCTATTTGGATTATTTTGTGAAAGTTTGAAAAAACAAGCTCCTGGAACATTTGAGGATATTATCCAAGAACGTGATGAAAGCTTCATTTCGGTTCCATTCTGGACTTGGTATGAGAACCAAGATGAGATCATGAATATTATTAGAAATAATAAAACCTCATCTGATATTAAATTTTCATGGGAATTAATTAAAAATCATTTAGAAAATTGTACCTGTATTTTCTCTGGCACACGTGTGGAAATCGTACCTCGACTAATTCCAATTAATCTAATTCCTTCCTTCTCCAATGCAAAAAGACGAATTTTCTTATCGGCGACCTTAACTGACGACGCATTTTTAATCAAAGACTTAGCAATCAACTCAGATTCTGTTCTCAATCCAATTATCGACAAAGAAGTGAAGTATTCAGGTGAACGGTTAATATTACTGCCCACTCTTGTTGATCCCTCGTTGAAACGCGAAGAACTGATTACATGGTTGAAAACTATTCCAAAAAAACATGGTAATTTTGGTGTTTTCACAATAGTTCCCTCAAAGATAATTGGAAACGATTGGAAAAATGGGATCCTTGATGAGTCGTCTGATTATGAGCATGTTATTGAATCATTAAAAGAAAAAATCAGGAATGGAGAAGCATATGATCACTGCACTCTTATCAATAAATATGATGGAATTGATTTGCCAGGTCATACTTGTAGGATATTATGTTTAGATTCACTTCCATCCTATGAGGCGTTAATAGATCGATATTATCAATACGTGATGCCTAACACGATCAGTATTAATCGCAAACTAGCTCAAAGGATCGAACAGGGAATCGGCAGAGCCATTCGAGGTATAAATGATTACTGCATCGTAGTTATCATTGGAACAGATATTTCTGCATTTTTTTCAGAAAATATAAAGCGTAAATATCTATCAAATGAAGTTCAAAGACAAATAAAAATCGGAGAAGTTTTAGCTGGAGAACTTAAAAAGGAGGGAGAAGCCTTGAATGCAATTGAAGATCTCATTGAGAAAGTACTCAATCGTGATCAGGGTTGGAAAGACTTTTACAAAACTGAAATGAGTACTCTCGATGTTAAACCGGTAAATTCCGATTACATTTGGAGAATAAAACAGGAACGAGAAGCTGAACTCAATTATCAAAAAGGACAACCCCAGAAAGCAATCTCAATTGTTCAAGAAATTATTAATAACATAAATAATGATGAGGCAGAGAAAGGGTGGTATTCACAATTAAAAGCCATATATGAATATTCAGTTGATAAACAAAAATCACTTGAGATTCAGCTAACTGCATTTAACGCAAATTCCCGGCTTTCCCGCCCCCCAAATGGGATTCAATATAAAAAACTTTCACGAGGGGGAATAAATCGTGCACAAAGAATATCTGAACATATTAAATCAAAAGAAAACTATACGAGCCTTATTCTTAATGTTAGGAATATCTTGGAAAAAGTTTCTTTTGAATCGTCAGCCGATGTATTTGAAGATGGTATTGATTCATTAGGAAAAATTCTTGGATTTGATTGTGATAGACCGGAGAAAAAAACAGGAAAAGGACCAGATAATTTGTGGCAAATCAGTGATACTAATTATTGGATTATCGAATGTAAAAATGAGGTGAAGAATGATCGAGATATCTCCAAAACAGAAGCGGGACAAATGGCTACAAGTATCGGATGGTTCAAACGCAACTATGAAGAGTGTATGTATATCCCAATAATGATTCATCCATCTAAAAAATATATGTATGAGGCAGATTCTTCAGAACAATTATATTCAATTCAACCACATAATCTTGAAAAATTAAAGAGTCACGTCCTCAGTTTTTATACATCCCTTTCAGAGATTCCTTTCGCATCTATATCTCTCGAAGATATAATACGAAAAATAACTACGAATAATCTTGATTCAGATGAAATAAAAAAGACGATTCTTTCAAAAGTCTCAAAATAATTTTTGCATTCGATATATTTTATTTTTTGAGGGTATCCCCTAGAGTTATTTTTTATTAGAAGAAGTCCGACAGATCCATCTGCGTCTTCTCCTCTTCTCCAAACGTCGAATTGATATTCATCTCCGTCACCTGGATCCGCTGATTCGTATAATCCGACAACACATAATGCTCCGCCATATACTTCGAGATCTCCAGATACTTTGTCACATTCCCCTTGTGCATCGTCGCCTTCACCGGTCCCCCGCACTTCAGACACTTCCCTGAAATCGGGATACGCCGGTAACTCGTCTTACACCGCGGGCAGCGAAACGACTG
>JALNXZ010000262.1 GCA_023230125.1 Bacteroidales bacterium
GTTCTATGGAGAGGCCCGATGGCAACCAATGCACTCAAGCAGTTGTTGAATGAAACAGCGTGGGGTGAATTGGATTATCTGATCATCGACACACCTCCTGGCACTGGTGATATACACATCACTTTAGTGCAACAATACGAAATTAATGGTGTCATTGTTGTAACCACCCCTCAGCAAATTGCTTTGGCGGACGTTCAAAAATGCATTGGTTTGTTTAACTCCTCCAATATTCAAGTTCCCATTTTGGGTATTGTGGAAAATATGGCCTGGTTTACACCATCCTGTCACCCCGATGAAAAATACTTCTTGTTTGGCAAAGGCGGCGGAGAAAATTTATCTAAGCAATTCAACATTCCACTGCTCACTCAAATTCCCATCAATGAGAATATTTGCAACCAATGTGATAAAGGATTGCTGGAAGAGATGTTGCTGGAAAAGGAAATTAGCGTTAGCTTTGACCTATTATTAAAAAGTTTAATATAGCTATTCCATGATTGAGCATGAGTATTCCTTTCGGGTCATGTACCCCGACACAGATCAAATGGGCACAGTCCATCATTCAAACTATGCAAAATATTACGAAACAGCTCGGTGGGAGCTATTTCGTAGTATTGGCATTTCTTACAATTCAATAGAAGAATTCGGCGTCATGCTTCCTGTCATTAAAATGAATTTCAAATTTCACAAAACCACTCATTATGACGAATTGCTGACAGTAAGGACCACGCTGAAAGCCATCAAAGGTGTCCGAATCTGGTTCACCTATCATTTGTTCAACGAAAAAAAGGAGATGATCAATGAAGCAGAAATTCAAGTGGCTTTTGTCAACAAGGAGAACTGGAAACCATGCCCACCTCCTGCTTTTGTTTTAGATGCCATTGAAAAACATTCGACCAACAATGATACAGAATAGAAGATGAATGAATTCAACAGTAGGGCCCAAGATTGGGACAATAATCCAATTTATCTGGAACGTTCAGAAACAATAGCCAATGGTCTTTTGGACATGATACCTATAAACCGAGAAATGAAAGCATTGGAATATGGGGCAGGGACTGGGACTTTGAGCTTTTTGCTATCAGATAAATTTTCTGAAATAACCTTAATGGATAATTCAGAAGAAATGGTGAAGGTGATGCATGAAAAGATTACAAATAGCCAACTGAGTCACTTAAAACCCTTATTTTGGGATCTTGTTCAAAATGATTATGATTCAAGCAAATTTGACTGTATTTATTCTCAAATGGTCTTGCATCATATACCTGACACTGAAGTTATTCTTTGCAAATGGCAGCAGATGCTTAATCCTGGGGGTTATCTGGCTATAGCGGACTTATTCACAGAGGATGGCTCATTCCATCAAATTGATAAAAATCTACATTTCGGATTTGATCCGGAAAAATTAGACCTTATGCTCAAATCGTTAGGATTTAAAGAAGTTAAGTACACGACTTGTTACATCATGAAACGTCCGAATGGACGGAGCTATCCATTATTTTTGCTGGTAGCAAGAATTTGATTCCATTCCGGTTAATATAGTAAAGCCATCTATTCTAAAATGGATATATCTTACTAAAGTTTCGCACATCCCCTAACTGTTTGACAAAGGATCAGAAGGAAAATGCGAACATTTTCTAATTTTCTGTATTTCAATATTATAAATTCATCCATTTCGTCAATCGTCACCCATTGCGAAGTTTAACAATAATGCTGAAATCATGGCTTCTGCCTTTTGATTGATCAGCACCTTTTCAAGCAGCTCATCGGCATCCATCCCTATAATTTCGGCCACTGTGCAGACCAGTTCCTGAAACAGCCCCCATAACCGTCTGTTGAGCGTTTCGTCCAGTATATTGGAATTCATCGACCTATAAAAGGCTCCCATCGATTCATGCACGGCGCACCATAATAAAGAGCATCCCGGTTAAACAACCGGGATGCTCTTTATTTTAACTTACCAAAAGCTGATTATCTGGGCAATTTTTTCGATCCGTTCTTTAACAGGAATTCAACATTATTAGTGATGGCATTAGCCGTATAAGTGGCTCCTGTATAACCATCAAGCTGATTGGTTCTGACGTCTTTAATGCTTTTCCCGACCAAAGAACGAAAGAATCCGTTTTTCTCCAGTTTGTTCACATAGCTTTGTGTCTCATTGATATAATTCTTATCGGTAATGATCATAACCGGCGTCACATCGTTGTAACCCTTTACGTCTTTGCAATAATTCGCGCTGGATAAAGCATATCCTAGGATTTCTTGATTGCTGCTTACAACCTTATACCAATAAGCGTTGACCTTTACCACTTTGGCGGCCTCAGGATAGACGCTTTGAACCAATTGTTTATTTGAAATCTGGTGGAAAACAGGTTCCGGTTTTTTTGTCTGCTGGGCAAAAGCCACGGTACTGCTTAAAAACAATGTAATAAAAACTTTTTTAAACATCTTTTTCTAAAAAATTATTGAGCCATATCCTGCTTTTCCGGCAACAACACCAATCTGGCGTAGTTTTGTCCAAAAAATTTCCTGGCTGCTTTTTGAATCTCCTTGGATGTCAATTTTTTAATCTGTTCAAAATCTTTGATCCCGATTTCAATCTTGCTCTTGTTTACAATGTCGTTGGTTAGTTCATTGGTCCAATATGCATTTTCTTTCAGACTAACTTCAAGATCGTTTTTTTGAGTTTCTTTGACTTTATTCAGATCTTTCTCCGATACACCGGATTTTGTAATTAACCAAAAACAGTTTGCGGATGAGTATCCAGCTCTCACTGAAAAGTACGGATGGAGATTGTGTAGTATTCGATTTTCTTTCGTTTGTCTTAGACCTTCTGAAGGAATTGCGTCGCTGATGCGCCGCCATCCCGAGTGGGTGAACCTGCAGAAAATCAAGGAAAAACGATTCTCTAAACAGGAATCGCCTGAAAAGCTGCGCTCGTTTTTTCCTTACTTTTCTGCGGAGAGTGAGGGTAATGAACTTTCCTCTCCTTATCCCGTAATTATCAATCACTTAATTGTGCTGATATTTCTATTAGTAACGCTTTAGTAACGGCATATTGTCTATCAATGTCCTTTACTGACTATTAAATGTCCACTCAATATTATATCTATAAAGATAGGTGTTTTTTCGTAATCATATTTCGATAACTACTCATTGAATATTTTCTAATAACTTTGGGCGTTTATTTTACTTATCGACAAAACT
>JALNXZ010000263.1 GCA_023230125.1 Bacteroidales bacterium
TTAAAAAATGAAACGAAAAGGTAATTTTTATCCTGAAATTTATAATTTTTCTAATTTATATCTTTCTTTTTTGCAGGTTAGAAAAGGAAAAAGATATAAAAAAGAAATTTTAGAATTTTATTTTAATTTAGAAGAGAATTTGTTTGATATCCAAAAAAATCTTAAAAATGAAACATACAAACACGGAGATTACAAAACGTTTATTGTTCGTGACTCTAAAAAAAGAGAAATAAAAGCTCCGAGAGTAAGAGATAGAGTTGTTCATCATGCATTATGTAATTTAATTAATCCTTTTTTTGATAATACTTTTTATAATTATTCATATGCTTGCAGGAAAGGAAAAGGAAATCATATGGCGGTTGCTGACGTTAAAAGAAAATTAAACAAGAAGGATGATTTTTATTGCTTCCAATCAGACATTTCTAAGTATTTTGACAGTGTAAATCACTGTTTTTTATATAAAATAATTGAAAAGAAGATAAAAGATGTTAAAGTTTTGAAACTAATTAGAGAAATTATTGAGAGTAATGAGAAAGGAATTCCTATTGGTAATTTGACTTCTCAATTATTTGCAAATATTTATTTAAATGAATTAGATCAATTTATTAAAAGAAAATTAAATATTAAATATTATTTTAGATATATGGATGATTTTTTAATTTTTTCTATTGATAAAAAATATTTAAGAGAAATTAAGGAAAAAGTACAAATATTTTTGAAAGAAAAACTTAAATTAGAATATAAAGAAAAAGCAACAAGAATTTTTCCTATTTCTTTGGGAATAGATTTTTTAGGATATATAATTTTTAAAGAATATATAGTGCTTAGAAAAAAGACAGTTTTAAGATTAGTTAAAAAATTAAAAGGAAAGGATTTTTCAATTGCTTTTTATACTTGGAAGGCATATTCCAAGAAAAGTAAGTCGTATAATCTTACTCAAAAAATTTTTAATAAACTTTTTTGTTGACAAATAATATCGATAATGTATAATGGAAATTAGAAAAAATACAAGTTGTATCTTATATTATCATATATGGAAAGTTTAATAACAAAATTATATAAAACCAAAAAAACAATTTTCAACATTCAGGAGTTGGCTTTAATTTGGGGAAAAACAGAGAGAAATGATTTATATTCAAGCGTTTCTTATTATGTAAGAACAAAAGCTTTAGTCAGACTTTCTAGGGGTCTTTTTGCGATTGATAAAAAATATAATCGTAAAGAGCTTGGGGTTCACATATATACGCCTTCGTATATAAGTTTTGAAACAGTATTAAGGGAAGAAGGTGTTATTTTTCAACACTACGAAGATATTTTTTTAGCTGGAAAGTGGCCAATTGAAAAAAATATAAATAATCAAAATTTTGTTTTTAGAAAAATAAAAGATATTGTATTGTACAATTTAGAAGGAATAGAAACAAAAGATAATTATAGCATTGCGACCCTAGAGCGTGCCTTTTTAGATATGATCTATCTTTTTCCTGATTATTATTTTGATAATTTAGAAAACATTAATTGGGATAAATGTTTTAAAATAGTTAAAATATATAAGAATAAGGAGCTCGTAAAAAGATTAAATAAATATTGTAAAGATAATGTTAAATAGACAAAAACATCAATTAATTATGGGAAAGATCCTAAAAGATATTTATACAGATATTTCTATTTCTTCTCTTTTAGGATTTAAGGGGGGAACCTGTGCCTATTTTTTTTATAATTTACCACGTTTTTCAGTTGATTTAGATTTTGATTTACTTGATAATACTTTGGAGACTCAAGAATTGGTTTTTGAAAAAATAAAGAAAATTCTTTCAAAATACGGAGATATTAAAAATAGTTATATCAAAAGGTTTACTATATTTGTTTTAATGTCATATGGAACAGAGGATGATAACATTAAAGTAGAAATAAACGTTCGTGATTTATTCCCCAATACAAGAGAATATTATCAACTTAAGGATTATTTGGGGGTTTCTATGCTTGTTGCGAACGAAGAGTTTCTTTTTTCAAATAAATTAGCAGCCCTTACTCTCAGAAAAAAAATAGCTATGCGTGATGTTTATGATATTAATTATTTTGCTAAAAATAATTGGAATATAAATGAAGGAATAATAAAGTTTTGGACGGATAAAAAGACTGAAACATATCTTGAAGAATGTATTTCTTTTATTGAAAATATCAAGGACAATAAAGTTCTTTTAGGATTGGGGGAACTTGTATCTACCGAAGAAGAAAAAAATTGGATTAGGAATAATTTAAAAAAAGACACTATTTTTATGTTAAAAAACTATATCTCTATTTTAAAATAGCGAAGAAAAACCTTAATGCCTCTTGATTTATTCTGTTTTTTACAGTATATTATCTTTAATGTCTATGTTATCAAAAAACAAAGGAATATTTCCTATTTTAATTTTTACTATTCTTTTTGGTTTTGCAGTATTTGCACAGGCAGCAGGACTTGTTCCTTGTTCTGGACCAGATTGTAATATTGATAGTTTTTGGACATTGATAAACAACGTGATAGGAACATTAACACCAATTATTCTTAGTATTGCTTTTGCCCTAATAGTTTGGGCAGGAATATTAATGATTACGGCAGGAGATGACGCTAGTAAATTTGCAAAAGGAAGAAATGTTATCTTGGCGGTTGCAATAGGAATTCTAGTTATTTTTATAGCAAAGTTCGCAATAATAAGTTTTGTTGGAGGACTAGGAGGGAACACCACTTGGTTTGAGCAAACAATAAAATAGAGTTAGCCCCGTTAGCTCAGTTGGCAGAGCAGGAAGCTCTTAACTTCAAGGTCGTGGGTTCAAGTCCCTCACGGGGCACAGTTAAATAATAAAAGAAATAAACATTATGTTAACATCAGAAGAAAAAACACAAATAATAAAGAAGTACAACATTCACGAAACAGATACTGGTTCTGCTGAAGTTCAGATTGCACTTTTGACAGAAGAAATTCAAAGACTTTTAGGACACTTAAAAGAAAACAAGAATGATAATCACTCAAGAAGAGGATTATTAAAAATGGTTGCAAAGAGAAGAAAGCTTCTCAAATACTTACAATCGAATGACGAAAAGAAATATAATGAAATCGTTAAGAAATTAGGTCTATAATAGGCCTTTTTTATAATCATATGGAAAGTAAAAAATTTAATTTAGATATAGATAATAAACCTTTAACCGTTACTATTAACG
>JALNXZ010000264.1 GCA_023230125.1 Bacteroidales bacterium
CATCCGTAGCAACAGTTTTTACTTGAGCAACCACACAAGGACCAGCTTCTACAACAGTGCATGGAATGTTTTTCCCATCAGCACTGAAAACGGAAGTCATTCCGATTTTTTTTCCTAATAATCCTGGCATTTCTCTAATTAATTAAATAAATCACACTTTAATTTCAACTTCTACACCGCTGGGCAATTCCAACTTCATCAAAGCATCTACTGTTTTTGCACTTGAATTGTAAATGTCTATCAATCTCTTGTAAGACGACAATTCAAATTGCTCACGTGATTTTTTATTCACGAAAGTAGAGCGGTTCACAGTGAAAATACGCTTGTGCGTGGGAAGGGGTATCGGACCACTGACTACAGCTCCCGTTGCCTTCACAGTCTTCACAATCTTCTCAGCGGATTTGTCCACCAAGTTGTAGTCGTAAGACTTAAGCTTAATTCTGATTTTCTGGCTCATAAATTGTTATTAATTTATATATATGAATGGAGGATACTTTGTAGAGCTATTTACACAAAATTTAGCCGCCATTCTTCTTTATTACAATAGTTCTACGTGACCTTTGGCTTCTTCCAGCACTGCCAAAGCAATTGACTTGGAAACTTCTGCGTAATGGTCGAATTCCATCGTGCTGGTTGCACGACCGGAAGTGATGGTTCGCAAAGAAGTTACATAACCAAATGTTTCAGCAAGAGGTACTTTTGCCTTAACGACACGTGCACCTGAACGGTTTGTTTCCATACCGCCAATCTGGCCACGACGTTTGTTCAAGTCACCGATGACATCACCCATACTTTCTTCAGGTGTGATTACTTCCATTTTCATGATTGGCTCAAGCAAAATTGGTTTTGCTTTTGCACAAGCACTCTTGAATGCAATACTGGCACATATTTCAAAAGAAAGAGCATCAGAATCGACCGGGTGGAAAGAACCGTCAATAACGGTCACTTTTAGATTATCCACAGGATAGCCGGCCAAAACACCATTTTTCATGGCATTCTTAAAGCCTTTTTCGATAGATGGGATATACTCTTTAGGAATGTTACCACCTTTCACTTCGTCAACAAACTGAAGGTCGCCTTCGAATTCTTTGTCTTTTGGACCAACCTTAATGATCATATCGGCAAACTTACCACGACCACCACTTTGTTTCTTATAAGTTTCACGCAATTGAACTTGATTGGTGATAGCTTCTTTATAAGAAACTTGAGGACGACCTTGGTTACATTCAACCTTGAATTCACGACGTAAACGGTCGATAATGATTTCAAGATGAAGTTCACCCATACCTGAAATAATGGTTTGACCGGATTGTTCGTCTGTCTTAACGGTAAAGGTTGGATCTTCTTCGGCCAATTTACCCAAACCGATACCAAGTTTATCAAGGTCTTTTTGAGTTCTTGGTTCAATAGAGATTCCGATGACAGGAGTAGGGAAATCCATGGATTCAAGTACAATCGGATGTGCTTCATCACAGAGCGTATCACCTGTACGGATATCCTTGAAACCTACTCCGGCACCTATATCACCTGCAGAAATGCAGTCAACCGGATTTTGTTTATTGGAGAACATCTGGAACAAACGAGAAATACGTTCCTTTTTACCTGAACGGACATTATATACATAACTACCTGCATCAATCTTACCGGAGTAAACACGCACGAAGCACAAACGGCCAACGTAAGGGTCAGTGGCAATTTTAAATGCCAAAGCGGTCAAAGGTTCACTTTCATCAGGTTTACGGGTAATTTCTTTTTCAAAATTGTTGGGATCATGACCAACGATTGATTCTGTATCAAGTGGGCTTGGCAAATAAGCACAAACAGCATCCAAAAGAGTTTGAACACCTTTGTTCTTAAAAGAAGAACCACACAACATAGGATTTAGTGTCATAGCGATGGTACCCTTACGGAGAGCATTACGGATTTCATCTTCGGTGATCGTTGTAGGATCATCAAAGTATTTTTCCATAACTGTTTCATCATAGTCTGCGACTGATTCCAGCATTTTATCTCTCCATTCCTGAGCTTCTTCCAAGAGATTTGCAGGAATTTCATCTGTTGAATATTCAGCACCCATGGTTTCATCATGCCAGTAAATGGCTTTCATGGTAATCAGATCCACAACACCTTTAAATTTTTCTTCAGCACCGATTGGTATTTGTACCGGGCATGGGTTTGCTTTCAAAATATCTTTCATTTGGCGGACAACCTCATAGAAGTCTGCGCCTGAGCGGTCCATCTTGTTCACATAACATATACGTGGCACATTATATTTATCCGCCTGACGCCATACAGTTTCTGATTGAGGCTCTACGCCACCTACTGCACAATAAGTAGCTATAGCACCATCAAGAATACGAAGTGAACGTTCTACCTCAACGGTGAAGTCCACGTGTCCCGGAGTGTCAATCAAATTGATTTTGTACTTGTTGTCAGCGTATTTCCAACTTGTAGTTGTAGCTGCAGAAGTAATTGTGATACCCCTTTCCTGTTCTTGTTCCATCCAGTCCATGGTAGCGGCACCATCGTGCACTTCGCCAATCTTATGGGTCAAACCGGTGTAGTAAAGGATACGCTCTGAGGTCGTAGTCTTTCCAGCATCAATATGGGCCATAATCCCAATGTTTCTGGTATAATTTAAATCTGCTTTTGCCATTGTTCTTTTTTACCTTTTACCTAATATTAAAAACGGAAATGAGCGAACGCACGGTTGGCTTCTGCCATTCTGTGCATATCTTCTTTGCGTTTATATGAACCACCCTGATTGTTGTAAGCATCAACAATTTCAGCAGCCAATTTGTCCGCCATGGATTTTCCTCCACGTTTGCGAGCATATAAAATTACATTTTTCATTGAAATGGATTCCTTGCGATCCGGACGGATTTCAGTAGGAACCTGGAAGGTTGCTCCACCGATACGGCGTGATTTAACTTCGACTTGAGGAGTAATATTGTCGAGTGCAGCTTTCCATATTTCGAGAGCGGATTTTTCGTCATTAGGCAATTTTGCCTTTACGGTTTCAAGAGCGGAATAGAAAATCTCATAGGAGGTGTTCTTTTTCCCATCGTACATCAAGTGATTCACAAATTTGGTCACTTTAACGTCGTTAAAAACAGGATCCGGTAGGATAACCCGTTTCTTTGGTTTTGTTTTTCTCATTTTCTCAAAATTTTCCGTTTTT
>JALNXZ010000265.1 GCA_023230125.1 Bacteroidales bacterium
CACATTTTTAATGTGCTCCTTTTCTTTTATTAAAATTGATCCCAAAAAGAAGATTCCTCCATAGATTAAATATGAAATCAAAGAATTAGCACTTCCACTTTCTCCTAAAAAACTATTTGATGGATTGATGGAAAAAAATATAGTAGAAATTCCAGCCATCAAAAGAAAAGCTATAACTCCAAAAGAGACAAAGCCGCCTCTCATTTTAAACTTACCTTCTTTGATGATTCCCAGTATTGTGAAAATAGCAATAATACTTAAGAAAGGAAGTAAGAAAATTGTTTTATTAAATTCCATTGAAACAAAAGAATTTGAAATATAAAACAAAGGTAATGAAAAAACGAAAATATAAAATAAAACTCTCCCAATTTTGGTAAAACTAATGTTCATATATTTATGTAAATATTATCTTAACTTTTTAATTATAGCAGAATTCCTTATTTATTCAAATGAGGCTTTAACGAGATTTTTATCTACAACAAAATAAATTTCTCCATTTAATAAAATTAAATCCGTGCTTAATATTTTTTCGATATTTTCATCTAATATTTTAATCACAGAATCTCCTTCTCGCCCATATCCAGAAATAAATTGATTTAAGTCTAAATAATAAAAATTACCTTCGATGTCAACGACTGGAGGGCAATCATTAAAATTTAATCTAGAAATTCTATCAGATAGAAGTTTTAACTCCCCCGTCTCTGAATTCATAAAAGAAACTGAACTTAATGAGCCTAAATATGTAGCTTCAAAGATATAAAATCCATTATCGGTAACTGAAACACTATGCAAAGCCGGTCTTTCATCCTCTGAAATAATAATTTTCATCTCTAAAGCATCTATTAACGTCTCTTTTGTTTGGGAAGAAATTAAAATTTTGTTATTCACCATATTAATAAAGGAGTTTCTTTCGGATTCTATAGCAACTTCTCCCACTTTTGAAAAAGAAGTGTCTAGTTTAATTAATTTCGACGCTCCAACAACAAAGAAAATATTTCCAAACTCATCTACAAGTAAATTAGAAATGTCTTCACCGCCAGAATTATAAATTAAGCTTAAGAATGAATCTGAATTAAAATCTATTTTACATAATCCTTTAGATTCTAAATTGCAAGGAAAATATAGGTTATCATTGTAATATAAATATTTGTCTGGATCGGTAACTCCATACAAAGACTTCTCCCAAACTTTTTGACCAGAATGAGAAAATTTAACCATAGTTCCTTTCGAAAAATAGTAAAGACTATCTCTTAAAATTAAATTTCCTGCAGCAAAATACTCCGACAAATCAATCTTCCATCTCAATAAACCATTCTTATCATAACTTGCAACCCGAACATATGCAGAACTTTCACCAGCCTGGGTAACATAAAAATTACCAAATTGATCAATTAAAGGAGTGGCTCTAAATATAGTATCACTTTCAATTAAATTATTTTTTGCTATCCCAGATTGAGGTCCGAGATAATTTACCTTATTGTTTTTATTAGAATTGTATCTAAACAAACCATAAGGATGATCATTAAAGGAAGAAAAAGAAACATAGAATATGAAATTTTTATTATCTGAAACATTACCCCCCTCTTCGAAAGTAATAACTCTAAATCTGTAGTCTATGTCTTGTTGAATTGAAACAATTGTTTCAATATGATTATCTGTCTTAATTGTATCTTCTTCTAAAATCTGCTCTAAATTATCTTCATCAAAAGAACTATTCTCTGTATAATATATTTTATAACTTAACTTTGAAGCATCGAGAGAACTATCAAAATCCCAAGACAATTTAAGTTTCGTTTTATCTTCTATCTCCGTAAAACTAAAATTAGAAACATCCGGGATTGTATAAACTGTTGGTTTTGAGCTTATAAAATCTACTATATTATTTTCCCTATCTAAATATTTATTCGTTTCAGAGTCTTTCGCTCTAAAAAGCGCCTGATTAAATTGAATTCCTGCCTTGTAAATCTCAGACCCCTCTTTTACATTATTGTATGAGATTTCATCACTTCTACGCCACCCAACGCAATCTATTTTTGCTTCTTCTGCACTTTCTTCACTCAACAATTCAACATTTTTATTAAAAAGACAAATAGAGGCATTACTTATCCCTAAATATCCATCACTTGAAACAGGATCGAGAATTGGCGCATAATCACCCCTATTGTCTTTATTCAAGTCTATTTGATAACTTGAATTATTTTCAAGCAATAAATCGGACAAAGGAATATTAAGAACTGGATTATTCCATTTTGTAGAATTTATTTCATCGCCAACAAAATAAGTCAAATAGGTACAACTTTCCCCTGAGCATAAAGAAATATCACTTCCAGACTGATTAAAAATCGTAACATATTCTCTCTCTTCCTTATTATAACCATCATTAATTTCGGTAATAACTAAACTTGTTGCATATATATTATCAGAACACTTTCCACTAAATAAATCATCTAAATTACAAGTTTTCATATAAGGAAAATTACAAAGATTTTCTCCCATAACATCAACTTCTCCCCCCTTAAGAACACAATACTTTTCTTTATCATTAGAATAAAAAGAAGTATCAACTCCATACAAAGGACATTTTCCAAGGTACATTGCCTCCTCTTCACATTCTTTTCCGTCATCAAAAACACAAACATTATAATTTCCACCAAGACTTATTCTTTTTTCTATTATTCCTCCATTTGACAAACAATAAGAAGAAGCTTCGCTTATCTCAGCCGAATTTTCAGCCCTAGGAGTTCCAAAAGAATCTCCAGAATATGTTTTCCATGTTAAATCAGATTTTCTTTCCATGGATTTACTAGCTTCTCCTGCGGGCCAATCTGAATCCGCTTTAACCTCATCAATTAGCTGACAAGTGTTATTAAATAATCGCAAACTTTCGTCTGTATTATTTAAAGCTCCTACATATATTTTATCGGCTAAAATTGAAGAAATAGTGGTATCGTCTGTTCTTTCAAGAAGATAATAATCATTAGCTAATATCACATCATCTTCTTCAAAAACAATTTTTATATTATTATCTTTATCTAAAAGTTGCCAACCATAAAGAGAAACGTTTTCGTCTGTTAAATTCTTTAGCTCAATCCATTCATCAGAAGAACTGATGTCAGTTCCCATCCAGGCAACCTCATTTATTACAACTGG
>JALNXZ010000012.1 GCA_023230125.1 Bacteroidales bacterium
AAACCTTGGTTCATCAGGTCCAGCAAGCGTCCGGGAGTAGCAATTAAAACATCCACGCCCTTGTGAAGCATTTCTACCTGAGGTTTTTGATTGACTCCTCCAAAAATGACCTCATATCTCAAGTTCAATTTTGTTCCATAACTTTCAAAGCTTTCGCCAATCTGTATGGCAAGTTCTCTGGTGGGAGTCAGAATCAAGCTTTTGATTTGTCGTTTTCCAGGTATCTTGTTTTTATCCTGACTCAGCAGTTGAATGATGGGTATGGCAAAGGCTGCGGTCTTGCCTGTTCCTGTTTGCGCACAGCCAAGAATATCTTTTCTTTCAAGTATCAATGGAATGGCTTCTGCCTGAATGGGCGTCGGTGTGATGTATCCTTCTATTTTTAAAGCCTCAAGGATAGGCTCAATTAAATTTAAATTTTGAAATGACATAAATATGTTGTTAGTTTTCAGACCGGATAAAATTATAAAAATCGCACAATCACCGGCCTGATGAAAATGATTTTTTTTTTGTGAACTGGAGTTTGATTGGAGGAATAATAATACTCAGAATTATTGACAGGAGAAGTTTGTCAATCAATCGATTTAACGTAGATGCGCATATAGCGACCACGACCCGATTCTTTAAATCCGGACAAAGATACGTAAAATATTCCACATTTAAGAATTTGTTAAAAAAGAGCATATGAAAGTTGCCAGAAGCGACAAGCTAATACCACTGGTCAAGAACATAAAGGAGCTATACCATAATACCTTGTTGAAAGGGATAACAAAGCTAGTCAGCTCGCCAAGCAAATTCAGGACGATACCACCTGAAAAAAGCACGAGCGACTTATGGGATCGACTATCTTTTTCCAGTTTCTTCCATTTCGAAAGAATTAAGATTCAAACGTTAATAAGGAGGGGTCATCCCAACTGATTTAAGAATAAAATCAACTATAGGTTGCGGGTTGGCAAAACTTTGTGGATTATGATTGGCATCAGGTTTGTGAATAACCGTAATTTCTTTTCCGGAAGCTTTCACTTTTTCTTCAAAAATAGTCGTATGCTCAGCCATAGGTAAAATATCATCAGTACACACGCAGGCTACTTTTCCTGGATTTTCAACAGCCCAACGATAGTTGTTCACCATACCACAGCCGGATTCTTCGAGGCAGACTTTGGATGATAGACCTGATTTTCGCATTTTTTTATAAAAAGCATTCCGAACAAACATTACTTCTTGATTGTTAGAAAGTTCAGCCACATCACAATAGACCAAATGGAAACCACGGTCCAACAAAGCTATATCAACCTCCGGATTTGTTCCAAAAGAGCAGGCGCGCCATATCCATGGAAGGTTTTTCGCAGCTCTGCGTGGTTTGACCACTTTGCAGGAATGTCCTTCAAAAGTAAAATTGACACAATCATATCCCTGAAAAGAGGAAATGGTCATTGGTTCCTTAATTTTCTTAAAAATATCAAACCCTTTTTTTTCTGTACCTGTTACCACTTCAAACAAACGTTTGGCAAGAATGGTCGCACCCTCCACAGATGGATGCAAATTATCCGGATAAAGATTTTGCTTATCAGAGGTGATAGCATGCAAGTCTATGACCTCCAGTTTTTCATCAAAAGCGACCTGACGAATTCTGGGCAGGATATATTTTACAATGGCCGCATCCGTCTGTCTGGATGTATCTGTCAAAAAAGAACTTGATGGTAACAATAAAACAATTCTGGGATTGGATGGCAACACTTTAAATGAATGAATCAATGTCTTATAGTCTCCCATGAAACTATCCACCTGCAATCGAAATGGCAAACGACTGTCATTCGTACCCAATTTGATAAATACAATGTCGGGATCACTTTCCAGAGCTTTTATATACAACGAGGTCGACATATAGGCTCTGTCACAATTGCGCAAGACCGTCATGGCACTGACTCCAAAATTCATAACTTCATAACTGTTTCCCAACATTTTTTGCAACTGTGCAGGATAGGCTTCTTTAGAGGGATCTGCGAGTCTTGCACCTGCAGTGATGCTATTTCCTACACAAGCAATGCGTATTGTTTTAGCAGCATACCCATTTAATGTGGTGCAACATATCAGAATAAGCAGTAAGTTTCTTGTAAATAATTTCATATGATATTAAATTTAGAATTTTGGTAGTATGTAACTCGCATACCAGAAATATTCCAAACTTGGATATTGGTACATGCATACTCGTTTTATATGACCAGATTTTTAATTACCCAAAAATAAGTATTTATCATCATTTCTTAAAATTTCCTGTGGAGAAAAATTAATGTATATTTGCCCATATCTTCAAACAATCATCCATGAGTCCTCCATGCACTTCCACACTCAAACCATTTGCAGTCGGGAATTCAGGCACAGGTTGCTTTCATGACCAAGTCATCAGCATCATCGGCATGATACCCGAAGAATTCAAAAATCAGGGGAAGAATCTGGTGATC
This sequence comes from Bacteroidales bacterium, assembly GCA_023230125.1. GTDB lineage: Bacteria > Bacteroidota > Bacteroidia > Bacteroidales > UBA1402 > UBA8389. The sequence continues at coordinate 2,463 of JALNXZ010000012.1, forward strand.
CATTACAGTTTCGCAGAAAGTCCATTCGGAAACGTTCTGATGGCATCGACTCATAAAGGTATTTGCCAAACAAGTCTCGCCAAGGATGAAAACACAGCAGTTGAAAATCTGAGAAAGAAGTTTCCTAAAGCAACTTTCCAGCAGGTGAATGAAGTTTCGCATCAAAATGCCTTATCAATTTTCGAAAAGAAGTTGCCACCCGGTCAAATCTTCCTGCATGTGAAAGGCACCGATTTTCAACTGGAAGTGTGGAAAGCATTATTGAAAATCCCGATGGGAAAACTTGTCTCTTACGGCGACATTGCCGGACAGACCTTTCACCCGAAAGCCTATAGGGCTGTCGGCACAGCCGTCGGTAACAATCCTATATTCTTCTTGATTCCCTGCCACAGAGTCATTCAGTCCAATGGACAGATAGGCAACTACTTCTGGGGAAGAGAATTAAAAAAAGACATCATCGAATGGGAATCAAAAATCAGTCCCGGGTCATCCTACTTCAAGAGGTCAGTCAAGTTTTCAGGCAAATAGAAAGTCTTGTTCTTATCGACATAAACCACAACAGTCTGCAACTGTATATCCTTCCCATTCAGGTTGACCACGTTGGAATTAGCCTTGACTTTTAACTGTTTATCACCATTGATGACTGTCAGGACAGGGAAATCTTTCACTTCATCCGCATTGGAAGAATAATCCATTCCATTAAAAACAACATGGTGTTTGGCAAAATATTTGGATGTCAATGCCGGCAATTGATTTTCCAGATTTAAAAGCTTGCACAAATAATCGTTGATTTCAAAATTGTGGTAAACGCCTAATGGTACATCGCCCTTGGGATGGTAGGCGGCAAGAAAGACCTCTTCTCCGGTATGTCCATTGGTTGTAAAACCAAAGCAGGTTACTTCGGTCATGAACCTGGCAAGTTGATATCCCAGGGATAATCCCTTTCTCTGTTCCTTGGGAACAGGACTTTTTGAATAATCGCTACAGTGGTTCAGAATAACCATTTGTTCATCAGTCAACTCTATTCTTGTATATTTATTAATAGAATCCCTGGCAGCCAAAGGATCAATTTCTTTAATGATTTCAGCCATACCCCCAGCGGTTTTGGTGAAATGCAATACCGCATCAAACAGCTGATCCTTGGTTAACCTACTATAATCGGGACAACTGGCCCTACCAATGCTCAAACCACTATTTCCATGATCAGGCAAAATGACGACAGCTGTATTTCCATCTTTTTTCGCAAAATCAAGAGCCACTTTGCAGGCGCGGTCAAAAGCCAGAAAATCGGTCATCATTCCAACCGGGTCATTGGCATGAGCAGCCCAATCCACCTTACTACCTTCGACCATCACAAAAAAGCCCTTTTTATTCTTGGACAAAGTCTTGATGGCAGTGGCTGTCATTTCTTCCAGACTTGGTGTCGTTTGAGGATTTCTGTCCAAATCAAAAGGCATATCCCTGGCGTTAAAAAGGCTCCAAATTTTTTTTCCTGAATAATTGCGCAATCCGTTCACGTCATTCAACATCACATCATAGCCATTTGCTTTCAGAAAATCTTGTTGGTCATTCTTTAACAAACTGACGCCACCTCCAATCACCACATCCAAATGATTGTGAACCATCTGAGAACAGATGTTCGTATAATTACTGCGATCGTAGGAATGTGCAGAACAGTCTGCAGGAGTGGCATGAGGAAATTCACAGGTAAAGACCAAACCCGTCGATTTTCCATAAATGAGTTTGGACGCTTCCAGCACCGTCATTAAAGGCTGATAAGCCATGGCTGAATCCATCGGGAAAATATCATTATTCCCGTCAGCAGGTGAATACGTTGAAACGAAACCAGTCCTTGATGAAAACCCTGTCATATAGCAAGAAGTCGTTGGTGCTGAATCTCCGATTGGAGCGTTGGAACAATTCGTACGGACAGTTCCGCAAAGAAAAGGATCGATGTTCAAGTCCGGTTTTGAAGGATTCTGAATCCATTGATACCAACGCGCCGCCGAAACTGTTGATAGAGAACAGCCGTCGGGGATCATTACAATGACATTTTTTACAGGACGGGGCAAACAAGCCTTTCGTCCGGTCGCCACTTGTTCCTTGTTTTTTTCTTGTCTGATATCATTCCTTGCAAAAGCACTGAAATTATTAGCTGACATCAACGCAATAACGGCTGTTGCTATAAAGGCTCTTTTAACGATTCTGCCGGTAATTGATAATAAGTTCATAATCATTCTTTTAATTTAGATGTATATGTTCACAATAGAATCGTAGAGTTCCTGATTAGCACTGGTCTGTTTCGGTTCACACTTCGATTTGGAACAAGCACAAACATCCTTCAAAGATATTAAAAAAGGTTGAACTCAAAACGAGTCCAACCCTTCACTTGTATTTTTTAATATCTGTTATCTACCAGAGTTTAGCCGGATAAACACCTTCTTTAACCAACTCATTGATTTTTTCTACCACCGTAGAACGGTCTTCAGCATAGGTCACTCCAAACCATTTGGAGGAAGTATCCAAAACCTTGCAAGTAATCGTCTTGTTAACAATCAAATTATTGACAACCGATGGAATAAAGTGTTCAATCTTGGTATTTCCTTCATTTTCAGTCAGAAAAGTTTTGAAATCCTCTTCAGAATAGTAAAAGTAATCCGGAGTGAATCCCCACATATTCATGGAAACGGGCGTATTTTCGTCAACTGGGACCATCTGACCTTCTTCATCTTTATATTTTATCAATCCATCCGTATCACGAATGACGTAAGTACGTTCAATGACGGTTGTAAGATTAGCTTGATTATCTTTGGAACAAAGACCACGGGCCACTGAACCACCTTCAGAAAGAGTATTTCCAATGCGATAACCGACCATACAATATTTATTTTTCTCGCCTTCCATTTTGGACAGCCAGTCTGCCAGAACAGTAAAACTTTCTCTACCATAGAAATCATCCGCATTGATCACTGCAAATGGTTCATTGATAACATCTTTTCCCATTAAAAGTGCGTGATTGGTCCCCCAGGGTTTTACTCGATCCACAGGGCAAACATAACCCTTTGGAAGATAATCCAACTCTTGAAAAACAATTTCGACAGGAATCACTCCTTTATATTTATTGACTACAATGTTCTTAAAATCTTCTTCAAAGAAATGACGAATCACGAAGACGACTTTACCAAAACCGGCATGAACGGCGTCGTAAATTGAATAATCCATGATGGTTTCTCCGCTTGGACCAAGGCCATCCATTTGTTTAAGGCCTCCATAACGGCTTCCCATCCCTGCTGCTAAAACAAAAAGAGTTGGTTTCATTACAAATATATATTTAATAAATTACTGTTTCTTGAGCGAACAAAATTACAGATAAATTATTAAAAAAAGAAGTGTATATTTGCCGGCTAAAAATAAAAATAGTGATTTTATGAGATCGCACTTTTTTTTATATCCACTAAAAATCATTATTTTCATTATCATATTAATCTTCTACAGCATGACCACCGACGCAAAAACAAAAAGCAACATTGTTCTTATTAAAACTTCTTTTGGAGATATCAAGATTCGTCTGTACGATGAAACACCACAACATCGTGACAATTTTCTTAAACTAGCTGAAGAAGGTTTCTTTAACGACCTACTTTTTCACCGGGTCATCAAGGACTTTATGATACAAGGAGGCGATCCTGAGTCAAAAGGTGCATCAGCCAACAAGTCTCTGGGATCAGGCGGACCTGGTTATCAGATTCCGTCTGAAATAATATACCCACAACTCTTTCACAAACGTGGTGCTTTATCAGCTGCCCGCACTGGTGATCAAGTCAATCCTGAAAAGAAGTCCTCCGGATCACAATTTTACATTGTTTGGGGTTCTGTTTATACTGAGAGTCAATTGGCAAGCATGGAACAGCAGAGAAGGCAACAAGCTATGCAGAATTATTTTGGCAATCTTGCCAAACAAAGGAATGATACCATCCAAGAACTTTACAATTCCAAAAACCAAGTAGGTCTTGACTCTTTGCAAAAAGAGTTGATTGCCATGACAGAAGCTGAGTTTGCAAATAATCCTGAGATGGGTGGTTTTACCGCTGAACAGAAGAATGTATACTCCAATCTGGGCGGAACACCCCATTTGGATGGCGAATACACGGTATTCGGAGAAGTGATTGAAGGACTGGATGTCTTAGAAAAGATTCAATCTTGCCAAACCGGATCCAACGACCGACCCAAGACCGATATTACAATGAGAATGAATATTGTTGGGGAATAAGATATTTTATCAATTTCTGACCCACTCTTTCAAAGATGCGTCATAATGTTTCTTTGCAACGGCTGGATTCCCTGCCACAATGGTATATGGAGGTACACTTCTAGTCACAACACTACCACCGGCAACAATGGAATGGCGACCAATAGTAACACCGGGCAGAATGATGGAATTGGCACCTATCCAGGCCTCATCTTCAATGTTGATGGCTTTTTTCTCAACAGGCTGAGTATTGATCGGCTGATTGATATCCCGATACCCATGATTCAGTCCGGAGACAACAATATTCTGAGCCAACAAAACATCATTTCCAATGGTCACAGGTCCAATCAATACGCAACCCAATCCTATACGGGTTCTGTCTCCAATCAACACATCCCCAACCCCATTATTGACGGTGGAAAAGTCTTCTATCGTGGAATCATCACCCAATGAGAACCGGTTAAATGGCATGACATCTAGACGCATCCTCCTTCTAATCAAGGAGCGTTTTCCTTTTGAATGGACAAAGGGATTGACGAATATCTTAACCCACCACCTGGGCCTGGCCTGATTTTTTGGCATCAAAGTCCACAAAATAAAATTTTTCAGCTTGGGCGAATTCTTCAGTTTCTCTCTAAGTCTCATATTTCCTATGATTAATGATATTTCTTACAAAAATAAAAAGATAACCGAATATGTTGTATCAAATTCCTATAAATAAGGAAATTCTGTGAAAATCGCAAAAAATTGCCGAACCTCAATATGGATTTTCAGAGCGAATCCTCCATTCATTCGGATATGCATTGTTCGCGCGATGGCCTATATTTTCATCCAACCAAGCGGATGCCCCTGATAGCACATCAGCACCCAACCCAAAGGACAGATCTCCGGTAGCGCCATCGCTTCCCCACGCAGATAAGAAACCGCTTGTTTGAGATCAAGTTCAAATGATTTCACAGCATCTCGACAAAGATATTTAGAAAGAGCCAGAGAAATGTCAGGCAACAGGTCTTTTCCTTTCATTTCTCCTAAAACAATACCGGCGTGGACAATCCGAAGCCTTTCTTCCAGACATGAAATCATCGCCAGATGCTCTTTAAGCAAGGCACGAATCCTACCGCGGCGATCATAAGAAAAATCGTAATTCTCAGGGTTGACCAATAAGTTGCGAATGCTTTCAGAAAACTCAGACGGAGCGACCGACTTCCCTATTTTATTATTAACAGATTTGTTTTTGATGCCTTTATCATTGACAAAAGCTGCCGTATCCGAACCCGTCTTCTGCAGGAGTGCCAAAAAGAAGCCTTCTCCTTTTGTTTTATGCGGTAAAAACCGATAAACGGGAAAATGGGCGGCATTAAAATCCGGATTCAAAGACCCTGTGATGTTCCATTCAGTCTCAACAGGTATCTCCAACAAGCGTGCGCCAAGTTCCTGACAAATCCAATGGATATTGTCCTCATTCTCGGAAGTGTTATAGGTACAAGTGCTGTATATCAGACATCCGCCGGGACGCAAGGCAGCCCAACAATGGCTCAGGATATCACGCTGTCTATGCGCACATAATCGGACATTGTCGGCTGACCACTCTGAAATAGCCCCCTGATCCTTACGGAACATGCCTTCTCCAGAACAAGGTACATCCGTCAAAATAATATCAAAGAAACCGGCCAATCCTGAAAAAGCGGAAGGATCACTTTGAGTGACCACCACTTCGGGACTGCCCCATTTAATTACGTTTTCAGCCAAAATATTGGCTCTGGTCCGAATCAGTTCATTGGCCACCAGAAGACTGCCTTTTGGCAAGATGGACGCTGCTATAGTCGATTTTCCACCGGGGGCAGCACACAAGTCCAACATCCTCACAGCATTTCCCCTCGATAATCTCAGAGCCTCCCGGAGTGCTTGCTCTATAAACATGGATGAAGCCTCCTGGACATAATAGCAACCAGCATGTAGCAAAGGATCAAAAATGAAGGCCGGTCGTTCTTTCAAATAAACTCCTGTTGAAGACCAAAACACCGGGTCGGTTCGAGGGTGTTCCAGCTTTTTGAAAGGATTATACCTGATACTTACAGGTGTAGGTTGTTCCAACGCCGCAATCAATGCATCCGACTCCTCGCCCAACAATTCTCTGATTTGCTTAACAAAAGCCTCTGGTAAAAGCATGATGATTTCTTTTGAATGAACGTAGGCAAAGATAATTTGAAAATGCGACAAACTCATCTTTTGATTTGCACAACTACGTTTTTTCATACGAAAATAATTGTTTTTTAAGGACGTATGGAACTCGCATGTCAAATATTCATTGTCTTTAGTGAATACTTGTATTCATGCTCGTTTCATATTACATTTGCAACATTGAAGACTTTCACATTAAAAAATTCAATATGTTCGGTATTCTATATCTTTTCCCGGTAACATTATCAGAGTGTCCTCTTGAGAATGTCCTTCCGGAATACAACCGTCAATTGCTGCTACCTATCCGGCATTTTATTGTTGAAGATGTCCGCACCGCCAGACGTTTTTTAAGGAAAGCAGACCCACATTTCGATATTGATGGCTGTCAGTTTTACACACTGAACAAATACACCACCCCTGAACAGATTTCCAGTTATCTGAACACCTTGAAAACAGGTCTGGATATGGGTTTGCTTTCAGAAGCAGGTTGTCCGGCCATAGCCGATCCCGGGGCGGATATTGTTTGCATCGCCCAAGAAAATGGGTATAAAGTTGTACCATTGGTCGGTCCTTCTTCCATCCTTTTATCTTTGATGGCTTCCGGATTTAACGGACAACGTTTTGCTTTTGAAGGATACCTCCCTGTAGAAAAAGAAAACCGGATCAAGGCCATCAAACGTCTGGAACAGCGTTCCTACACGGAAGACATGACTCAGATCTTCATCGAGACACCCTACCGGAACAAAAAGCTATTGGAAGATCTCACAACGAATCTGCGTCCACAAACCCGCATTAGTGTTTCCTTCGACTTGACAGGACCTGAAGAAAAAATTCGTACACTGACGGCCAAAGATTGGAAAAAAGATCACACCGAACTCACTAAGAAGCCTTGTATATTTTTGATATATAAAGCTTGATATCAAAAGATAATGATGGACTTCAATCGATATCAGTGATGGTCCTGATAAAATCAAGTTCTCCTTCCAGAAATAAGCTGAAACAGGATTTTCCAAAATTTTCCTGTATTTGGGAAATGGCCCAGAATTTGCCTTTGCACTTTTCTAATCCTATCAATTCCTCTTCCTTTTCAACACGAAGGATATACAGGAACACTTGCCAGCTCCCAAACTTATTTTCATGTTTATATTTCAACAAAAAACGCAGCTGAGAACTATTTGGAAAATATTTCTTTTGAAGTTCGGAAATAGATTTTTCAATGGATTTTCCATACTCCATCAAGTATTTGATGGGATGATCATACAATCCATAATCCGAACAAAACCCAAAAGGACGTGACGACAAATAAATCGAACTACCTTTAGATATCAATATCCTGATGACGGGATGCTGGTATTTGCCCGGAGTCTCAAAAGATACTGATTTGGCTACACGGCCTATCACATTCCCTCCGTCATCAACTATCGGAAGCCAATATTCTTTTTGATGACATTGCTTTAGTATATATAAATGGTATAATATCAAAATAACGGCTGCAATTCCAAGAAAGAGAACCAATAAAACCAAGAGATCAATAAGTGATCCTTTGAATTCTAATAGACAACCTCCGCTATTTTCTATCGAAACATCCATAAATGAAAAATGAATAAATCCAATGTTGGAACAATCCTAAACGAGATTTGTTCGAATTTTTTCAAATAATATATGTTTCTCTGCGTGATAAGACGAACGGATCAAAGGACCGCTTTCTACCGCCTCAAAACCTTTTTGAAGTGCAATATCCTTATAACGGGCAAAAGTATCAGGATGTATATAAGCTTGAACAGGAAGGTGCTTGCGGGTGGGTTGCAGATATTGTCCCAAAGTCAGAATGTAACATCCATATTGCAACAAATCATCCATTGCTTCCAACAACTCTTCTTCAGTTTCTCCCAAACCAAGCATCAGTCCGGACTTGGTACGAATTCCGGCATCTGCCAATTGCTTAAGGACAGACAGGCTTCTGTCATAACGGGCAGCAGAACGGACTTCCGGTGTCAGACGTTTCACGGTTTCCAGATTATGGGAGACGATTTCCGGTTTTTCATCAATAATTTTCCGAATCAAGGCCGCCCGTCCCTGAAAGTCAGGGATCAACACCTCTATAGTGATTACGGGGTTCACCTGATGTAATGTCCGAATGACCTGAACCCAATGATCGGCACCCAAATCAGGCAAATCGTCTCTATCCACAGATGTCAGAACAACATGTTTCAGGCCCATCTGTCTGACAGACTCCGCAAGCCGTTCAGGTTCCTGCGGATCCGGAGGCAACGGTTTCCCTGTTTCAGTGTTGCAGAAACGACAAGCTCGAGTACAAATAGTACCAAGCACCATAAAGGTTGCTGTACCCCTACTCCAACATTCCGCCTGATTCGGGCAACGTCCACTTGAGCAGATCGTATTCAAATGTTGTCCTTCAATGATTTTTTTGGTATTTACAAAACTTTCATTATCTCCCAAACGCACTTTCAACCATTCAGGTTTCCGAACATATTGTGTCATTCCTGTATTATAAATTTCTTAAGACAAAATCCACCAGCCTGTTGTAAAGATGCAATTGGTAAGTTTTGCCAATCATGCTGTGATTGCTCGTCGGATAGAGTTGCATATCAAACTGGACACCAGCCTGAATCAAAGCCTCAGTCATATCCATACTTTGGTTGACACGGACATTGTCATCCGTCATCCCATGAACCAAAAGCAAACGGCCTTTCAAATTCGCAGCCCGAAGCAAAGGAGAGCCTGCATCATATCCCGACTTGTTTTCCTTGGGAGTTCTCATGTATCTTTCCGTGTAAATTGTATTGTAATACCTCCAATCACAAACCGGTCCTATTGCAATACCGGCTTTAAATACACTTGATGTATCAGTCATGCACATCAAGCTGATATAACCGCCATAACTCCAACCCCAGATACCAATTCGAGAACCGTCCACATAAGATTGTTTCTTTAGATAGTTTGCCGTAGCGACCTGATCCTCTGTTTCAAAAATGCCCAAATTACACCATGTCGATTTGCGGAAAGCCTCTCCCCGGCCACCAGTACTGCGGCCATCGACACAAGTCAAGATATAACCTTTTTCAGCCAGATAATATTCCCAGCCAAAATCAAATTTGTCAAGCGCAGACTGAGAATCCGGACCACTATATTGAATTTGCAGAACCGGATATTTCTTATTTTTGTCAAAATCAGAAGGTTTTAACATCCATCCGTTCAACATCTCACCATCAGCTGCCGGAACAGAGATGAATGTCTTGTCTGCATAATTCGACTTGGATAGCAAAGATCTGAGTCTCTTGTTGTTTTCCAAAGGTCTGACCATCTCACCGAAAGCATTGCAGATACTATATTCTTGCGGTGTATTGATGTCCGACCAAGTCTGTACATAATAGCTATAATCAACATTGAAAGAGCCCTCGTTCACACCGGATTTTGCACTGATCTTGAACTTCTTTCCCTTCAGGTCAATTCTGTATATTGAGCGTTGTGTCGGCCCTTCCTCCGTAGATTGGTAATAATAAACATTATTGATCGTATCGCAACCAAGATATTTTGTCAGATCCCATTTGCCTGAAGTCAATTGCTTTTGTAGCCCACCGTTTGCTCCATATAGGTAAAGATGACGATATCCATCTTTTTCACTGACGTAGGTGAAGTGTTTGGTCGAGAATTGAATGGCGTCATACATCGGTTCCACATACTTCTCGCTCTCATCTGTCAAAACCAACTTGCATTGGGTAGATTTTGGATTGGCAAAATACATCTTAAAAACATTCTGCGCCCTGTTGAGCGTCATGACAGCCAACTGAGTATTGTTTCTGGTAAAACGTATGCGCGGAATATAATCTTCCTCAGAAACAGGTAAATTCATCATTTTGGCAGAACGTGTCTGGAGATTGAAGGCATAGACCGACACAGATGAATTTACATCTCCGGCACTTGGATATTTGTAGGTATAATACCCGGGGTAATACATATTTTGATTTTGTTTGGACCTGATGGCTCCAAACAATGGAAAAGAATAATCAGGCACTTCCTTTTCGTTAAACTTGACATAAGCCAGGAATTTACTGTCAGGTGACCAGTCAAAAGCACAAGTTTCCTCAAACTCTTCTTCATAAACCCAGTCGGGAACCCCGTTGATGACGGCATTTTCACATCCATCTGTCGTTACAGGAATTTCTGTTCCATAATCCAATCTCTTGATAAACAAATTATTGCCTCTGACAAAAGCGATAGAACGACCATCAGGAGAAAATTTGGCATTCCGCTGGGCACCATTCTCTGAAAGAACTTCCATAAAATTTCGCCTGATGTTATATACATAGTATTCTGTAGTATATGAACGACGGTGTATCGGATTTCTCTCGCCCCATACGATCATTTTATTTTCTGTAAAGTCAAAAACATAACCGATGATTCTTCTAGGGGCAACGCCCTTGAGATTATTGATGTCAAGAATCACAGCCTCCTGTTTTCCGGTCAGATAGCTATATTGAATAATTTGTTTCCCACTTTCATCAATGCAAGTATAATAACGACCATCCTGCATAGACCTGATTTCCGGTATCGATACAGAACGAAATGTCCCTGAGATGATGGAATCCAATGAAATCTCTTGTTTTGCAGCAGATAACAAAAAAAAATTCAGACTCAATATCAATAGCAAAGAAATTCGTTTCATAACATTGTTTTTTTGTGAGATACAAAAATACGAATTAGAATCCGGAAGCCCGATTATTCAACCACTTTTTCTGTACTTTTGCACAACTTTTAAAGACTTGAAACGAAGACCAAGCATGAAGAGATCACTTCCCTCTGGAATAAAATGATGCAAAAGCCGCTCTATAGAAAATTTCAGGACTTTCTGAATGAAAGTTTTGATTATAAAATTCAGAAAATTTCCGTGAATGCAGGATTCACCTGCCCAAACAGGGATGGAAACAAAGGTTTCGGAGGTTGCACCTATTGCAACAACCAGACTTTCAATCCGGACTACTGCGAAACAGACAAAAGCATCACCATGCAATTACAGGAAGGGATCCGCTTTTTTTCCAGAAAATATTCACAAATGAATTATTTGGCTTATTTCCAAGCATATACTAATACATACGGAGCACTTGAACATCTGAAGTCCTTATATGAAGAAGCACTCCAGGTTCCAGGAGTTAAAGGGTTGGTCATTGGAACAAGGCCCGATTGCATGACTGAAAACTTGCTGGATTATTTGGAAGATCTATCCAAAAACAAGTTCCTGTTGATTGAATATGGTCTGGAATCCACAAAAGACG
>JALNXZ010000266.1 GCA_023230125.1 Bacteroidales bacterium
CAATGTTACGCTTATAAAGAGTGGAATTCCTGCCAAATATGGAGAGAGAGCATCCTCGGTCATGGATATCCGGATGGGGAACAACCCTGAGCATACATCTTTCAAAGGTGGTATTGGCCTGATGGACACAAGACTGAATTTCGAAACGCCACTTTTCAATAAAAAAGTAAGTTTGCTGGTTGGTGGGCGAGCTTCTTACTCCAACAGGTTGTTGCATGAAATGCCTGATGTAGATTTAAAGAACAGTTCAGTCAACTTTTATGATATTAATGCACTACTAAATATCAAATTAGATACAAAGAATAAATTAATGCTTTACGGATACATCAGTGATGACAAGTATAGTTTAAACAATGCATATGGCTACCATTACGACAACACTTTGGGATCACTTCAGTACGCTCATCAGTTTAGCAAAGAACTTACTTCCACATTTATGGTGGGGATGAGTCGTTACAGAAACGATATGTGTGAATCTGATACATTAGAGCCTGAAGCAGCCTATAAATATTATTCCTCCATCCAGTACAATAATGCCAAGCTGGATTTCAACTGGTTTCCTAACGAAAAGCACAAATTGGACTTCGGTATGAATGCAATTTTATACAACTTGCAACCTGGTAAACGGGTGCCATACGGTATATTATCTGAGGTAGCAAGCAAGGCGACTCAAAAGGAAAAAGCGGTGGAGATGGCTCTATATATTAGTGACAACATAAACTTTTCGAGTAGATTGAATGCGGATATCGGTTTGCGATTAAGCCAGTATGCATACCTTGGACCGAATAGCGTTCTTATGTTTGATAAAAATAAAGCCCATACTGCTGCAAACATTACTGATACGCTGAATTATGCCAATAACGAAATAATTAATTGGCAATTGAGCTTTGAACCGAGGCTTTCGATGCGTTACACGCTTGACGGATCTAGCTCATTGAAGTTTAGTTATAACCGGATAAGCCAGTTCATCAATCTAATTTCCAATTCAATGGTCATGTCACCCACCGATGTATATAAACTGAGCAGCCCGAACGTAAAACCAGTCATTTGCAACCAAATGGCTATAGGCTATTTCAGAAATTTAGATAATAATGCCTTTGAAACATCTGTGGAACTGTATTATAAGAAACTGTCCAATATCCTGGAATATAGGAATGGGGCGGTAATCATACTGAATAACTCATTAGAATCTGATTTACTTAACGCATCGGGTTACAATTACGGTGTAGAATTATCTTTGAAGAAAAATAAAGGAAAACTGACAGGATGGGTAAATTACACTTATTCCCGCTCCATGCGGCACACTACAAGCCCGTATTTAAGTGATCAGATAGACGGAAATAAATATTATCCGTCCGTTGGCGACCAACCTCATAACTTTGTGTTGGTTGGAAATCTTCATCTAACAAGACGGTGGAGAGTCTCAGGCACATTCAACTACAGTACTGGGAAACCAGTTACGCTACCTGAGCTAAAATATAATTTTGACGGCAAACAATATATTTATTATTCCGAGCGTAATAAATACCGGATGTCCGACTACCATCGCCTGGATATCGCCATCACACATGATGAATCTCTACGCCTGAAGCAGCCATGGAAGGGAAGCTGGACGTTCTCTATCATTAATCTTTACGCTCAAAAAAATCCATATTCGGTTTTTTATAAATCCTTTTCGGGAATAGAATCAGGATTTAATAAGTCGTACAACTTATATAGAATGTTTATTATTGAGAAACCGATTCCTACTTTAACTTATAATTTTACTTTTTAAAACTCCTAAGTATGATTCACTTAAAAAAGATATACTTGGCTGCTCTGATGATGGTAACTACCATTGGTTGCACAGAAATATTCATTCCTGATATAGATTCTGATACAGAAGCTTTGGTGGTCGAAGGGTTGATAACAGATGGAGACGGACCATTTACTGTAAAACTTACTGAAGCTTTGCCTTTTGTTTCAGATTCAGCTTCGGTGACAAAATATGTATCGGATGCTGAACTAACTGTTCAAGATAGTGAGGATCAAATTTATGACCTTACTTATGAAGGAAAAGGAAAATATGCATTGCCATCCTCATTCAAGGCAAAAGTTGGCAATTCTTATGTATTACATATTAAAACAAGCGATGGGAGCATTTACGAATCCGATGTTCAGACTCTCTTACCTCCAGAGTCCTATGACAGTATCCATTCATTAGTAATTAAAGAAGAATATCTGGATGAGTACAATGTTCTGAAATCTATAAGCTGTTTTGATGTTCGGGTTGACCTTTTCAAGGCTGTTTCAAGCACAGTCCCAACGCCTTTATGCCGATTTGAATCAAATATTGTTGTGCAGTATTCATTTACTTATGACCCTAAAATTGATTCCATACCCACCTGGTATTGGTCAGTTTTTGGTTGGAAAACTTCACTGTTGGATGATTATGAGAATATTACAGTAGAAAGATCAAAAATGTCCACCCCAATTATTAAAAATCATTTCTTGTGTAATATACCCTTGGGAATAGCGAATTATGGAATTAATACAGGAGGGAATGGTGGTATTATATACTATTATCGGTTTAATCAATATACAATAAACGAAGAGACTTATAATTATTATAAGGAAGCTAACAGTCAATTGACTGCAAGCGGAAAGCTATTTGATCCGATCACTACACAACTTTATGGAAACATGAAATGTGTAAGTGATCCGTCTAAGGTTATGCTTGGATTGTTCGAAGTTTCATCGGTTACTCAAGCTGCATTTGTCTTTGTTGAGAATCGTTTTCTTCATCAGGCGACAATAAGTAAGGTGCCTTATGTGGATATACCGACTAGTGGCATCTATGGTTACAAAATAAATATTGATGCGGAAGTAGCTGATTCAGTTGCATTGCTTCCTGAATATCAGGTGGTTCCATTTCCGAATTGGTGGTTTCATCAATGAAAAAACATTTAATGATGACAATATTTAAAAGAATATTTTTTATACTATCGGTCGCGTTGTTTTGCTTTAATATGAATGCAAAGGCGGCAGGCCAGGAAGCAGTATATCTTCAAACCGACAGAACAACCTATGTAGCAGGCGAGTCTGTTTTCTATAAAATGTATGTGTTTGACTCTGTGACAAAGAAAAGTTCAGACTTGAGTAAGGT
>JALNXZ010000267.1 GCA_023230125.1 Bacteroidales bacterium
CAGCTCTGATTGTCATCAAGATAGCCCACTTTCACCCTGTTAACCTTCTGCGAACTATCTAAATCAATAGTTACTTCAAGGTCATCGCCCCACCACCCCTGCCATAACATTTGGCAGGCCTGGGTTCCCCGCACTCCGTCAACAAGGCTCTGGTCGCCATTGGCTTTGTATAATTCGTGAGCCTTAGTAATATAGTCTGTCTTTTTCCCTACCCCTTTGTGCATTGCAATACCTTCTTTAAAGTAGTTCATCATAGTCATACGATACTCTTCAGGAGGAATGCTGGTTTCATGGAAAATTTCAGGGCCATACTTAATAGCAGTATCCACTAATTCATTAAGCATCTCAACCATACCCGGCTTCAACTGATGATCACCCCGGTTCTTAAAAATCCAGTCGTCAGTAAAAGGTAGTGACTTACTTACTTCAAGCCAGGCATATTTGACTGATTGTATGGCCATCAAAACACGATGCGAGGCTACACTATCCTCTTTACATGCAGCCAGGGCATTATTAAAGATTCTGAAATACTCTTTCAGGTTACCCGGTGAAAGATATCCGGTTGAATGAGTAAAAGGAGGTTCATAGAGAGTTAGAGCCTTACCCGACTTATCCAATTCATCCTCCATCCTCGTTATGTACTCCATTATATAAGGAGCAGCCTGCTTCCCATAGTATCCGTTAACGAAATCATTGACCAGGCTATCTGCATCCAGATATGGATTCCACAACAGTTTTGAAAGTACATAACAACGTAATTCACTAAATTCACCTCCCCTAGTGCCTCGTAATCCCTGTTCAAACATCATAGCAGCACCATAGTGGTCAAATAACCGCAAATTTGGTCCCAATACTTTGAAATTAGGAAAAGGGGCCAACAGATGTGAAAAATTAATCACATAGTCCCATATCAGTATATTGTTGGTGAGCGCTGACCACGACTTCAAGTCATGATAAAAACTACCGATTGATGTATCTGCTTCAATAGGCACATTCCGGTTGCACTCGATGGTACAGAGCATAATGTTTACATTGGGCAGAGGCTTGGTAACCGCAGGCGCTTTACGTGTATATTGATATGCCAGGGTCGAAATTACCTTGTCAGGAAATCGTGCAGCTAACTGATTCACAAACCGCAACATAGTCCCTGAAGGCGAACCTTCCACTGAATCGGTTGCACGGCATTGGTCGCATTGGCAATAGTTGAAATTATCCATCTGGCTCACCGACCAATACTTAGCAGAAGGATTAGCTTCTATTTGCTCTTTCAGATTTTGGTACACAATTTCAAGAACTTCAGGGTTAGACAAACACACCTGATCAGGAGTTCTTATACCGTTGCGTAACGCATAATATTCCGGTTTTGCATTAAACCATTTATCAGGCGGCAGCAATGTATGTAACGTATGCACCCATAGTCCCCATTCATTTGATACAGGCCATGAAGGCTTATCATTATCTTTGGGCGAGGCTGAAAGTTTATGAAAGTCAATGTAATTCTGAAAAGTTGCCTCATAATAATAAGGCACTCTAAAGGCAAAGGCAGGAGCATCCAACCAATCCATTTCAGGAACTATAAATGTACTCCTCGTTGGGATAACGATAGCATCATGCGCATAATGCCTTACTCCTGCATATTTTTCCAGAAAACTGTATACGGCATTCTCCAATCCTCTGATGGTAGTTGCTGAAATGAACATGAATCCCCGCTTTACTTTAATACTGAATGCATCGTTAAGAACCTCTTTGTTTTTAAGGTTATCAGGGTGTGTGTATGACGAGAAAGTTTCAGGTGAAACAAGTTGAAATCTGATCTGATAACCTCCTTTCAAATGCTTCATCTGCAATTCAGTGCCTGTTATTTCCCGGATATATTTATTGAAAAGGATTGCAGTTTTCCTGACTGAATCATTATCCATAGGATTAATAACAGCAACCGGTTTCCCATCTCTAACCAAAACAAATTCAGAGCCTGCACACGGTCGCACAAATAAAGCAAGAAGCGTAATTAAGAGTAGTTTTTTCATGATTTCAATTAGTATTCAAAATTCTGCTGCAATAATGACCAAGTTTTTTTTACTCAATGCTTAATTGAATGGTCAAAAGAGATCTAATCTATAATACAAATCGTTTGATCCTATAATAAATCTTTACTCGAATCCGCCTTTTCCTCGATACAATTTCACGGGACCATCTAACTCAAGCTTAACTACAGTCAGATATTGATCCTGAAGGTTTGCCGGTACATCAATGAAGACTAAACCGGGAACCGGACTCCAGGATATTTTTCCGACCACCTTAACCGGTAATTCTTCATGAGTGCCAAGTACAGTCGCTCTCTTTATTGTACTGGTTAACCCTTTGATAAATATATCACTTCTGTCATCCGTAAAGAGATAAAGCACTGTTGAGTCTTTTGATAAAGAGGTAGCGCCATGGAAATGTCCATCAGGGATTCCCGCCAGTGTATTAAAAATAGCCTCCTCATGCTTTGAAGTCCATTTTCCCATTTCCTTAAGTATGTTCACCTGCTCATCAGCAATAGTACCATCTTCTTTTGGCCCGATGTCCAGCAGTAGATTCCCTCCTTTCCCGGTTACTTCCGAAAGGATGGTTATTAATTCTTCAGGGGTTTTGTATTCTGTGTCTTTGGGTTGGTAGCCCCAGCTCGTATTCATAGTCAGGCATAATTCCCAGGCTTTGTGTGGCGTGACGTGAATAGGAATATTCTGTTCAGGTGTATCATAATCCCCGTAACCTGTCAAACGCCCGTTAATAATTGCCAGGGGATTGTGATCAAGAATTGCCTTCCTGATCTCAGGCGCTTTCCATTCGTCTGCTGTATGTTCCCAATCACCGTCAAACCACCAGAGATCCGGATTATATTTTTCAAGCAACTCCCCTATTTGTCCATGGCTGAACTTCAGGAAACGATTCCATTTTTCAGGATGTTCTGCCAGGATGTATTTCGATGAATCACGCAGAAAACCGGGGTAATCCTGATCAGTCCAGTCAATCAGTGAAAAATACAGACCAGTTTTAATTCCTGTTTTCCTGAGTTCCGTAACAAAAGGAGTTAAAACATCCCGATGCGCCGGTGATTTCTTCGGAATACTTAAATCATTAAAATGGGTATCCCA
>JALNXZ010000268.1 GCA_023230125.1 Bacteroidales bacterium
GGATTCTTCTCTACTCTTGATGGAGTCTTACGGTTTCCTGACTGCAGACGACGAAAAATATGTCAAGACAGTTAATGCCATTCAAAAGGACTTGATGTATAATGGATTGCTTTACAGATACAAAAATTCAGATGATTTCGGAAAACCAACATCCGCTTTTACCATCTGCACCTTCTGGATGGTCAGAGCATTGTTTGTCACCAATAGAAAAGAAGAAGCCTACAAACTTTTCCAAAAGCTCATCTCCTATTCCAACCACCTGAATCTTTTCAGTGAAGATCTGGATTTTGATTCGAAAGAGCAACTCGGAAACTTTCCTCAGGCTTATTCACATTTGGCACTAATCAATACAGCCTTGTTGTTCGGAGAGGAGGTGGAATTGTCCAAATTCATTAAGCCTTAGACTCCATCAATAACTTCAAAAAAGGCAACGTCTCCGATTGTGTCAGCAAATAATATCTGGCCATATTGGAAATGGAGCCTATTTTAATGGTATAAGCACTACGTGGTAATGCCCTGAAAGTATCTTCATCGGTCGTATCATCACCCATGGCCAAGATGAAATCGTACTTACCCTTCTGTAACAGCCTTTTAGCTTCGGCTCCTTTCGTGTATTTAGGAGATTTTATCTCAACAATCTTATTACCCCTCATAATCTGCAACTTAAGGTGGGCACATGGTCCTATCAGGGCATTTACAAGCTGTTGCTCACGAAGTGACGCCAACCACTCGTCGACCTTACGGTAATGCCAAACCAATGCGGTATCTTTTATCTCCAGGCTAGACCTTGGCGTTTTATCAATGAAAGTCAACAACAATTTCAGAAGATCTTCATCCCAGTAAGAAGGATTACCTTTTTTATGCCATACCCCATTCTCTTTATAAGAAGCTCCATGTTCGGCTGCCATGTCAAGCGGGAGATTTCCAAGCCAGGTTTCCAAGGTGTGAAGATCTCTTCCACTGTTGATCACCAATTTGTTACGCGGATCAGATGTCAAGTCTTTAAGTATATCCAGGATATCAGGAGTTGGATAAGCATCTTCTGGTTTATTCCTTAATGGAGACAATGTTCCATCATAATCGAGAATGAACAAACGATTTTCAGCCTTTTGATAAGCTTTCATAATCTTTTTGCTCAAAGATCTATCAATCCGCTTCTTGTCGTTTTCAAGGTTCTTCAAACATATTTGTTCCAATTGGCTGACAAAACTTTCAGCCCAGCGTTGAACTGTTTGTTTGGAAATGACTTCCTGCATCTTCTCCATATTCATATACTGTTCTTCCAGACTCATTTCAAGCGCATCCAGAATGGCCATTTCAATCATATCCAGATTGTTCGGATTGATGATGATTGCCCTGTTCAGTTCAATGGCAGCACCAGCCATTTCGCTGAGAATCAGCACTCCCGGTTTATCCCGCTTGGTGGCAACATATTCTTTGGCCACCAGGTTCATGCCGTCTCTAAGCGGAGTAATCAACGCAATATCGGCAATATGGTACATGGCTGTCAATTCCTCAAAATCCAGACAGTGATAAAAATAATAAATCGGGGTCCAATCAATGGTGGAGTACTTTCCATTGATAGCTCCAATCGTCTCGTCTATCTTTGTTTTCAAATGAGCATAATGTTCTACATTTCCTCGCGAAGGAACCACCACCATGACAAGCGATATTTTGCTTCTGTATTCTTCGTGGCGTTCCAAGAACTTGGCAAAACCTTTCAGACGATGGATGATGCCTTTGCTATAATCCAGACGGTCTACCGACAACATCAGTTTGTGCTTGCCAAAGTTCTCTTTAAGCGTCTTGGCTTTTTCCTGAACAACAGGATTCAAAATTGCATCATGGTAAAGGTCATAGTTGATGCCCATCGGGAAAGCATCCACATGAGTTACTCTGCTTCCTATCATCACCTGATCCAAAACAAACCGGAGATCCAAAACACGTTCTGTGGCACTTACAAAGTGTCGCATGTAATCGTACGTATGAAAAGCTATCAAGTCGGCGCCCAACAAGCCATTCAATATTTCTGCACGTTCGGGAAGTACACGGAACAATTCGTAGGAAGGAAAAGGAATGTGGTGGAAATAACCTATACTGACACCATCTGAAGAATCACGGATAATTTTTGGTAAGAGCATCAGCTGATAATCCTGCACCCATACAATATCTCCTGGCCGAAGAAGCGTTGCAGCCACTGCACCAAAAATATTGTTAACTTCTTTATAAGCTTCCCAGTAGGAGGTTTCATACTCCATGAAGGAATAGAAATAGTGACAGAGAGGCCATAAGATATTGTTACTATATCCCTCATAATAATTCTGGATCTGTTCTTCTGTGAGAAATATCGGATGAAAATGAAGGGACTCCATATGCTCCGTCACCTTTTCCTTCTCTGCTTCATCTTCCAAATGAATACCAGGCCAGCCTATCCAATGTTTTTCCATTGTAGTGCCCAGAGAATCAAGCCCTGTCGCAAGACCACCTTCGCTCCGAAGATATTCAAACTGATTATCTTCTGTTTTATGCACCTTCAGCGGAAGTCTATTTGCGATGATAAATAATCTCATTCGAATAAATGTAACTTAAGAATTGGATAAAAGATAAATATCGAAGCCTGCTTAGAGAGGCTATTCTCGGATTCTTATAGGAATATAGTTGCTGAAACAAAGCCCAATTTACAAAAATAATAGGACTTTTCAAAATTATTTTACCATAATACACATATTATGAAACAATAGAGGGGGAACAGAATGATATCCAGTGGGCCATTCATACGTAAAAAAATGTATTTTTGTGAAGTTATAAGAACAAAAGCTTTCTATATGACAACAAACAAGATTGTAGAATGTGTTCCCAACTTCAGCGAAGGCAGGAACATCGAAAAAATGGAAAAAATCACAGATTGCTTCCGGGGTAAAATTGGAGTGAAACTACTTGATTACAACAACGATGTCGACCACAACAGAATGGTCATTACAGCCATAGGAACTCCGGAAGCCATAAAATCCGCCATGGTGGAAGCCATCGGTACGGCAGTCCGCGAAATTGACCTGACAAAACATCAAGGCCAGCACCCGCGCATGGGAGCAGCGGATGTCGCGCCTTTCATCCCCGTTAGCAACATGACCAT
>JALNXZ010000286.1 GCA_023230125.1 Bacteroidales bacterium
TGTAAAAATTAGAGGTATAGTTATAAATTTAAGTTTCGCAAGTAAAATCTAGGCCGCCTTTGCGATTTCCAGCCTATCAAAATTGATATAATGTTTGAACGTTTCACTCCGGTTAATCAGTGCATTAAGTACCCGTTCGTCATCGGTCTCGAAAGTTTCAGCGATGATTCTGACGAGCTCCTGAAGAACGCCCCAGATGCGTTGGGTAACGGAAAGCTGAATGACACCGTCCGTGGCTTCATGAAAAAGCCCTCCGATGGTTTGATAAGCGGCAAAGCGCTTGACCGTGCTCAGGATGTTGTATTGAAGTACCGTTATCGATATGCTGGCAATCTGGGCGGCGAAGTCCCTGGATTGGGATTTGCCCAGCCCGAGCAAGCCTTTGCTTTCTTTGAAAAAAACTTCTATCGACCATCTCATTGAATAAATATGGTAGGCTTCAACGAAATCCAGTTTGTAGTTGGTGGTCAGCAGGCCATTCCAGTCAGCGTTTTTGGTGCGACGGCAAAAGAACAGCCTTACCCGAACGCCAGCCAGTTCCACATCGGCCACTGCGTAATAGCAATGCAGGCTGCGACTGTATTTGACAGCCTTCCTACTCGAAAGCAGCTTGATAAGTTCCTTTGCGCTGAGCAGCTTCTTTTCAAACAGGTATTTGGTCTTGGCCATCTTGACCATGCCCAAGTAATGACAACAGGAGTGTCTGGATTTGATGAACTTCACGATGTCGGTGCATGTAAACCAACTGTCCGCCAGCAAATAATCAAAACGTACGCCCTCATTAATGGCGTGCTTGACCATTTCAATGGCTTTCTGAATCTTGCTTTGGGTGTATTCACCAATGCGATTGTGAACGGCATCAGTTTGCTCACGAACCTTAGAGTATTGCTTGTCACGTTGTTTCTTGGTCATGCCGTAGGGCTTATCCGGACGACGTCCTTCCTCTCCGTGAAGCGAAAAATCCAGAACCGTCTGCGTCTTGCCATCGGTACGGCAAAGAAAAAGGGCCTTGAATCCAAGCAAAGAGGAATGGGTGACATGAGAAAAGATGCGACCCATCTTTTCGATCTTCGCACCAGTCTTTGGAAGATCGGTGTCGTCGATGATCAGGCACACCGGATCATTGCTATTGACCGAGTCATTCCGCAAAGCAATCTTGCCAAGCAACTGCCGGTTAATGCGGTAAAGCATCATGCGCCAATCGAGGGCTCCATTTTCCATGAATCGATAAAAAACATCCTTTTTGCAGGGAACAACCTTGGCAAGGGTGGAGTCAGTATAATGAAAAGCGTTTTTGACCATGAATAACGGAAAAAGCAGCAACAGCTCAAAAACCTGCAGGCGAGTATACTTGCAGTTCCAATGGTTCTCTAAGTTGAGAGACTTCTCGGATAGTTTAAGATGCTTGGCTACGTCCATGATGGTTCTTATTGCTTTGTCGTCATCTTTTTCTCTGAAAAAAGTGCTGATTTCTGAAAAAATGTTTGTACTTTCGAGTTTAGGCATTGGGTTCAGTATTTGTTGTTTCGTCACTTCAAATATACTGATTTTCAGATACTTCTGAAAGACCCTTTGCCTTTTTTTATGCCTATTTGACTAACTTTTTACTACTTGCGAAACTTCAAGATATAATTTATCCCTTCAATATCAAAGTTACAGTCTTGATAAATAATTATTGGAAAAACATTTAAATCATCCGATAATTCTATTTTATCTGACCTTTCAATGATTACATCCAATTTTTTCTCAATCACATTTAACAATTGAGTGATTCCTTTTGGTTGGTCTTTTATCTTCCCTGTACTTTTTTCCTCAGTAGAGCGTTCAAATTGCTCCAATAACTCTTTCACAATTTCATCAAAATTATTACAATGCTTGGTTTTAGCATTTAGCATCACATCCTTAAATTCAAACAAGAAGATATTCTTGCCTTTTCTCAAATAGTAATCCGGCTCTCCGCCCTTTAAACATTTTTCTAATTCCTGTCCAGATATTCTTACATCACATGTTTGCTCAAAACAGCCCTTCATTATTGCATAAAACAAGTATTTTTCTGAGAATAGATCCCCGACTCGTTGTTTAAGATCAGGATAGCTATTTATCTCTTTAACTTCTTTTTCCTTTTTAAGGACTGCTGCAAAGTCAAACAAAAAGCCCTGATACAATTTGTCAATAAGAAAACTAAACGATAAGATATGGTACTTGTTATCTCCCTGATAATAAATAGGCTTATCCCTTATGTCTTTAAAATCTAAATCTGAAGATGATCTGTATTTGTTCATATCCACACTCATTGCATCAAGATACTTTTTCATGTATGAATCAGGGCGAATTTTGATTCCACAAAAGTGTTTGTCTGATTTTTTAATTCTATTGATTAAATCAATGATAAAAAATTTAGATTCTTCCCAGTTGCTTATATTCATCCTATCTAAATATAATTTAAATAGAGGCTGGAATGTATTATCTTTTTCACAGAAATCCTTAAACATCATTGAGCGAATAAACTCTACACGAATGTCTTTATCTTCAATGTCGTAGTATTTTAGCTTTTCTGATAGATAAATTCTTACAAATGAATCTGCATCCATATTTTCATTAATAGCATCTACAATGTCTGCATTTAGGCTGATCCTTTTATCACAGCACATTAAATATGCAATCATTAAGTTTGAGTAATCCGTTTCTGACAATTCATTAATGTTGTCGTTGTGTACTGTCAACAGCTTATCCAGTAATATCAAAAGAGCGACATTGTCAATAAAACCATAATCATTCTCTTCATCCTTTTGTATATAACTACAAATATCTTTTTTGAGTTGAATATTTATATAAGACAGTAAAGGCTTAAACAATTTATAATCAGGTTGAGAAATGCTTTTATTATACTTCAGGATGAGAAAGTAAGAAATCCATTCAATGGATTTCTTAGAGGGC
>JALNXZ010000032.1 GCA_023230125.1 Bacteroidales bacterium
AAGGTTCTTATCACATCGTCTATTGATATATCACTATCGGGGAAGATGCGGGAGAATGATATTAGTGGATTTACCTCAACTTTTTCCATTATATTGATTTGTTTCTTATCTATGACTATTAAAAATATGGTGCCCCTACTTCGGAAGGCCATCTATTTGAAAACATCAACTTACCACTTTTCATCAGAGATTTCAATATTCTTGTATTCGCCTTTGTATTTACTTTTTAGTGCGTTCCCTAATCCATCTAAATCCGGATAAATACTACTGTCATCAATACCTATTAACCGAAGTTGGCTCCGTATCTTTTTCTTACTTTTCCCATCAATAACGATAGAGTCAATAATTTTTGGACTGAGACTATTCTGTAATTTGATAACCTCGCGTAATCCGTCACATTTATTACCAAAAATAGTAAAACAAGCCTTTTGAGCAGCCATTCTCTCATCCAGGAAAGGCGGATAAATGGCCAAAGGGTAATAATCCTTACTTTTAACCTCTTCGGAATCCATTATTAGATATCTGCGCGTCAACTCTATAAGTCTAATAGTCTTATCTTCATATAATAAATTCTGCGGCTTATCATTATCATTAGATAAAGGAGGAATTAGATAATTCTGAAATTTGTAATCGGATAATTTATTGAATGTAAAATGATTTAATTCAAATGGCTGTAATATCCAAACCTTGGCATCGGCATCCTTGGTATCCTCAGTATTCTCCTTCACCGCCTCTATTTTAACCGCAAAAAAAAGAGCCTTGATCGCATCCTCTGTCCAATCAAGCAGTCTCGTATTTACATTGTAGTGCTGCATTAAGAAATATCGATTCCAGGCTGTGCTCTCGATGTTTTTTGACAGAATATAGGGTAAGGCCCTTCTGTCAAAGTCGGCTCTTATATTCTGTTCAACATATGAGAATGTGTGATCCTTCCCAGTTACTGAGTATTTTTTCTCCTTTATTGCAGCATTATTCTTAACAACAAGATCTCGATACGCACTTGGGACTAAAGAAGTCTCATTGTAATAACAACTCTCACCTCTAAACCAGAATAAATTAAAAGGATCATCATCCTTTTTTTTATTTGCTTCGAAAATCTTTTCAAAAACTATTTTCAGAAATTGATCAACGGATTTTACTTTACACATGGCATCTAATTTTTTCCATGATTTTAATCTATACCCAAGCATTAATTATCATATTCAATAAACATTCAAATTCAGGCCATATTACTTTAGAGCTCTTCAATTTAATTCTAAAACTTTTATCGATTTTTTCTTTAGCCAATTTCGATAATCCTCCTTGATATTTTTCAAGGCTGAACTCATAACTAGACCATATTATAGGGTACAGCGATCCATTGTCATCTTTCAACAAATCTACGCCCAAGTACATTTCCAAGCTACCTGCTAAACTATTTACATTCACATTCTGTAACGATCCATCAGGACTAATCGATGGATAATTTCTAAGAATATCAATATCAGGATAATGTTGAATCTTCATGGTTTTAGGTAATTCTATTGTATTTAACGTATCAGATTCTTTGTGTCCAGTTGTATCATTGTCAAATAATGCTATAATTAAATTATCTATACCTGAGCCAGCAAAAGATTTAATTGAATGTGCCAATGCCGAAGCTCCACTATTTGGTTTTATATTTTCATAATCAATAAAATGATAAAAGGGTAATAAATGAGGATAGAAATGCATAAATCCACCCTTAATAAATTCAGTGTCTGTAGTACCCTCAGTCAAAACTATTATTTTAGGATTCAAGACTAACATTTTTGGATCAGAAGAGATACATCCATTTTCGATTACAGCTGATAAATCATAATCAATCAAAGCGTCATCACCGATGACTGATAACATAGAATAAAGCCAATTGTCAGTCTCTAACGCTCCTATTAGCCCTCCAAAATAACATTCATTGCCAATTAAAGAGTCTTTAAAGTCTAAAGAAAAGGGATTACCACCAGTGAGTTTATTATCAATAATATCTTTAATTAAATCAAGATATATTTTATACGTTATATTATCATGATTAACAAAAACATATCCTTCATCATGCATTTTGCCCATCAAATTATAGAAATCAGAAGCCGACTTTTCTTCTGTTACACCAAAGATCCGGAGCCTATCTTTACATACTTTGACCGATTCTCTAAATCCAAATCTAGTGATAGCATTAATTTCATCTCCAATTTTTTCTTCATAAAAATTATCAACTGTAAAAATTCGGCTAACAATATATGAATCAAAGCCATTATCCAGTTCTAATGCACAATAACCATTAAAATACAATTCAGAAGAAACACTCATATTTTTCTATCGTCAAACAAATTCTCTTACAATATATGGACTTTAAACTAATACAAAAACAACATATTGCTATAATATTTCAATCAAGTGTTAAATTACAAATATAGAAAATATACGCAAATATAATTTACAAAACTTGAATCCAAACCAATTTGCATCATTTTCTTGGCTATAGCGATAAGCATGTAGGTGCAGTTGGCAATCCAAATCTGGGAGTAAACAACATTACGAGTGACCCCTACAAGGATTTGATTGGGCACCCATGGTATAGAAATGATCCCGTCAGGAGAAGTTACTAATGCGATGATTGCCTTTGTCACGAGCAACACATTTGTCAAATACGTATTCTGGAAGCATGGTCAGTCAACAATTGGGCAAAAACGGTTTTCTCGGTATTTATAGCCTGAAATTCTTCGACTTGGCTCTGAATGTACAAATTCAAATCGTTGAAACTGAAAATACTAAAGTTTAACGGGCCGCTAATGACATTATAAATGAAATAACACTTATCTTTGATAAACATATTGATTACAACAATCTAATATACCAAATTCATCTTACGAAATTTGTCATTCATGGATTCAATAAATAAATTAATAAGTTCTTTTGTAAAAGAAGCTATGGCAGCTCCAAATCTTTTTGAAGATTTATCTAAAGTAGAAGAATATATTGCAGAAACCTATAAGAACAGATCATTCATAGAACTAATACAGAATGCAGACGATGCGGAAGCAACATCATTTGGCATCCATAAAACCAGCTTTGGCTTCGTCGTGTGTAATAATGGAAGACCATTTAATAATAGTGATTTAGAAGCGATTTGTCGCAGCGGTTCATCTAATAAACAAAGAGGCGTTAATACCATTGGATTCAGAGGAATAGGCTTTAAATCAGTTGTGGGTTTAGCTAAACAGATTATTCTGCTGAGCGGAGACTATCAAATATGTTTTGATAAAGTGAGGAGCAAACAATTATTACATATTGAAAACACACCAGTTGTTAGAATACCACATATTACGGATATTCTCACGACTCTATATTCAGAGGAAATCAGCTTTTTAAAACAAAGATATGGTTATACTACAATTTTTGCTTTCAAAGATGTTGATATTACAGTTCTTAATTCAGAAGTTTCTCGTTTTGATTATAGCTGTTTGCTATTTCTTAATCATATATTAAACGTAAATATTCAAACTGAGCAAAAGAACTCATTCATTAGATTAAGCCGAAAAGTAATAGATAAAAACCAAATAAAAATATGCGTCACAGAGTATGATAATGTTATTGCAGAATGGCTATTACTGCACTCAGAGCTAAATTTAAAAGATATTGTAGCTTTTAAATGCGAAAACGATAGCATCATACCTGCAATCGGAAGTGAATCAGTAATGCACTCATTTATGCCCTCTATTGAATTTACTGGTGCATTTCTAAAAATTAATGGTGATTTCAGCACTGATCCATCACGAAAAAGCATTGATTTAGATACTTATTCTAAAACAGCAATAGAGAATTGTGCAAATATCGTGGCAGTATTAATAAAGAACGTCTTGTTAGGAAAGCAAGACATGAGAGGTCTTTTTCTCCCCTTCATAAACACCTTAACAGAAACAAAATCTGCTGGAGGTAAATTATTTATTAGTAAAATCGAAGATAGTCTTCATGTAGATAATGAACTAAACCTCAATAATTTGAGACTCTGTCCTCAATGGCTACCTTATGAAGATTATGAATCATTATGCTTTAGAAACTTTGGCTATTTGAACAAAATATTTGTTACTAACTATCCTGAAAGTATTATTTATTTGGAGAATTTCGGAATCCAGTCCCTTTCTCTCAAAGAAATATTGGGATTAGCAAATACAGCCGTAATCTCTAAGGTTGGAGCATCCCAAATTCTTTCGAAAGTCATTTCTCAATATTACTTTGATATGACTACAGAGAATATAGATTTCATAAAATCGTTAAAACTATTTCCTGTACAGTTTAAATCTGGTCTACATAAAGTTACTGAGTTTTCAAAACTAACAGAACTTGATGACAAATGCTTAGACTTTATTTCTAATACTAATGAAAAAAGTGATTTAGCTTCCTTCTTTAAGAAGTTAGATATAGAACTTCCACAAGAATCAACGAGAGAAGCAACAGGAGGATATACTTTAGAAAACAAAAAATCAGCAATCTCATCGCCCCCACTTAACGAACAAACTTTGTTTATTAAAGCTCCACAAATACAATGTTGGAGAAGTGCAGAAGAAAACCTAGTCGAGTATCTAAAATGCATACAAGAAGTAGAACAGGCAATTGATGTTGCTAGTGCTAATATTGGATACGACATTGAAGTTTTATTTACCAATGGGAAGCGTGTATTTGTAGAAGTGAAATCCGTATCATTTTTTGGTGAATCTTTCAAAATAACCAATAATGAGTATTCTACGGCACACAACTATCAAGACCAATACTATTTGGCATTAGTTGTGAATAATGCAGATTTTCAAGTAATGTTTATACAAAATCCGATTTCAAATCTTACACTGGATAAACAGTGTGAGCGTTGGAGCTGGATATGTAACAGCATGGTTAATAATATAATATCAACAGAAAATTTCATAACCAATAATACTTTATAAATATGGAAAAAATAGCAATAAAAGAAGCTATAGCTAGTGGAGAATGGCTTCAATATCTTGAAAAAGACGTAAATATGAAAATAAGGATCTTATCTATAAGGAATGTAGATTTGGCAGAAATAGACGATATTAATGAGGTTAACAATAATTTGCCTCTTAGCAGTAGTAAGCTCTTAATGTTAGGCACAGAGATTATTAATGTGTCTAGGGTTACAAATTATCCTCCAAAACTTCTATTAAAAGATCAAGATGATTTTCAATTTGCTGAATTAGAAGATTCTCATTTAAAAATTTGTTCTGATTTTGCTCATATACATCATTTATATGTTCCAGATTTAATACCCAAACTAAAATATAAAGTTGAATACTTATTTTTGGTTCCAGATGACGATGCAAAATACTATATTGACACTCCTGAAGGAACTATAAAAACTTTATAATATCATAGTAATGTGAGGAGCAAAAGGCAACAGTTGCAAAATATGCGACAATTCGAAGGCCCAATGGAGGTTGAAAACAGAAAACGATTGAAATAAAAAAAAAAATCAATATATTATGAATCTACAGATTGACAGTTATTCCAAAATTGCACGAGATCTTATGAAATATTATCCAAACCTTACAGAATTTGAGTTGCTATCTTTAGCAATACAAATTGAGAGGAATCAATTACTCGAAAATGGGCTGAACATAAGCAGATCAGACAATTATCCAGCATCATTAGGAGCAATAGCCATCGCTTTGGGGTATACGAATGAGCAATTTCAACAAACCATCACTGATGTTTTGAAAGAAAAAGAATAATATCCTGAATATAAACATACTACTGTTTTACAAAAGTTCCAATTGTAGTACTCTTGGATGTATTTACAACGATCATATTTTCCCCCGAAATAGTGCCTTCCAAATCTGCATATCCTGACGTTTGTGACTCCATATAGACTTTTGGGTACGCTATGCTATAATCATAAGATATAGTGGTTTTTATGTTGATCACAGCAGACGAGATGGTATAGGTACAAGTCGCGTTATCGAATTTGATGGTTTTCATGACATTATCTTCCATATCTTCCCACATCGTTCCGGATAGAAAATATTCCTCGTCATTCTTCGAACAGGACAATAAACAAACCATAAAAACAAAAATTGAAAGGAAATAAACTGCCTTTTTCATAGTCAAATATTTTAGAGTTTTTAATTAAAAAAGTTGCTGAGTTTGGTGTTGTCCAATATGATTTATCGTACAGGCATTTGGACTTTCATGGATTTTGCAATCGGAGCGATCTTTTTTAATATGATGCTATAACTCTGAGGCGATGAAAGTTTGGTGTCTGTTGTGTTTGGTACAAATATTACCATCCAATAGTATATTGAATACAGCCCTAATACTACTGAGGTTTTTGAATCTATGCTTAGATACATTATGAGGTCATCGGAGGTGGTGCCAATATAAACATACCTTTCACCAATAAAACTACCTAAAAGACTTGAATAAACGGTGGGAACAAGACAACTGGAACCTGTATTGGCTGAATTTTCAAAAAGATAGAGTACGGCTGTTAGATACGAATTTTCCCCGGTATACATGAGGGTTGTCGTCGTTTCACTGGCTAATACTCTTTTTTCGTACGCCTTTATAGTGGCGGGAGTTGCTCCGAATCCGAAGTATGGTTCCCTGAATAGTTCATATTGGGGTGTAACCGTAACCTCACAGGTTGCATCTAAATTCTTGTTTGTATTTTTCACATGAATAATCGTTTTACCCACTATTTTTGCCGTAATCAGCCCATTGGACGAAACGGAGGCTATATAACTGTTTTCAGATTCATAGGTACATCCATCAGTATTTGGAGAAACAACTAAAGAAAATGTCTTGGTTGATACAAGGCTTATGGAAGTTGCATTGATGGTCAGTGGTACCTCTTTGACAACAAGATTGAACGACCGGGTAATGTTGCTGCCATCTATGGTCGTTGCTTTAATAGTTGTATTACCGGCTGCTTTTGCCGTAACAATACTGTCTTTAACAGTAGCAACGGTTGTGTCGGAACTTTCGAATAACAAATCCTTGTAGGTGGCATCCGACGGTGTATAGGTCGCTGATAGGATCATGGTTTGATTTACCTCCAACTCGGTAGAAGGGTATGAAAGGGTGAAAGATTCCACATATATGGGACTCACCACTACGCTACATGTATCTGTGTACTTAGAGTCACCGGTTTTAACGATAACTTTAGCTTCGCCGACTGACAATGCTTTGACTGCACCATCGTCTGTTATGGATAGGATGTTTGGATTATTTGTTGACCAGATGTAATCCGACTGTTGCGCATTTTCGGATTTGCTGGTAACTTTAAATTGATACGTCGCACCAATTTGTAAAGTAAGGCTATTCTTATCCAATTGAATTGATTCCAACTCCGATAGTTCCGATTCTTTGCTACATCCCATAGCAATAATCGACAGAAAGGCTATCATTAAATTTTTTCTCATCATTTGTCGTTTTATTAAATTGTTTGCTACAAAACAACAAATGATAAACGCCATAACTCGGCGTTGAAAAATTTATTTGTATTTTTCTACTGCTTTCCTCAGTATATTATAACCTATTCAAGATGAGACAACCTTGTCCAGTCTTCCTCGTAGCTCATATCTATTCATTGATGTTAAGCACCTGCTTCAACTTCTCAATTTCCTCCTGCCATTTTGCAGGATTAGATTTCTTGAGTTTTTGGATGTTGAGTTGTTTCCACTGAACAGATGGATAATTTTTGAATGAATCATATTCAGATACTTCCCAATTTGGATCTCCACTTTCAAATGCAATCAAGAATGATTTATCTTCGTCTGTTAGCATATCGTTAACGCTTTTAATAAGATTCCAGCGTGTCTCTTCAAACTCGGAATAATCAAATTCAACGTCAGTCATACCCACAAATTGATTCACCATAGCATCTCGTTGGTCAATTAAGTTGGGAGCAAACGATTCGCGTATTGGACGGTCGCTACCCAAAAGGCAAAAAATAAATCCAGGCTTAATACTATCAAAGTCCACATCCATGTATTTAACATCAAACAGATCTCTTGGATGTTGGCGGGATAATGCTGCCGCAACCTTACCTCCGTAAAGCAATGAAAGTGGAACAATATTGGCTTCACAATAAAGTCCGAACTGCTCCTGCGCTTTCTCACATAGTGGCATTGCGACTATATCACCACCAACGATTCCTCTTTTAGTCTGATTCACTTCAATCTTTATCTGCTTGCCTTTATATTCGCAGAGAAGTTTGCAACTATCGGGACGGTGGGTGATATTGACACCCCTGAGCGATTTCTTTACTTTTTCTGCAATTGCCAATAATCTATTGTTTATGTTGGTAATGCTTGTATTTCTATCCTCAAGCGGAATATATGTCAAGTCAATATCGATCGAGTAACGAGGTAGATTTTTGACAAAAAGATTTATCGCTGTACCTCCGTGTATTGCAAAACACTCTTCACCGGCAACAATGGGAATAATCTTTAAAAGTACTTCAACTTTTTTAGTATATACATTATTCATAATCATCCAGTTCTTTAGATATTGTTATCCCATATTTGTTGTTGTAAACGCCATTCTTTACTATGGAGCGTTTCCCTTCTCCCAAATCTACCTTCGAAAGGCTTATCGCATGAAACCATGGATGCTTTGATTTCTCCGCCATATAAAGAAACAACCGTTTCACCTTTACAGAGGTGCATGCTTCAAGTAGTTGCTGTACCAATTTAGGGCGAAGCGTCGTTAGCATCTCCATAACGTAGTATGTGTCCATTATGGAGTAATAGGCCGGCACGAGATGCAAACACTCCATAAACGCTCTTTCGGGTGACGAGACCAACAGCTCTACACCATTAACCTCCATTTCCTCTATGCCTATAAAATCACTGCCGAATATTTTGGTGGTAAAATATCGAACCTCCATATCCCAGGAGTTATTTAGTAACCAGAAAGGAAGCCTTTGCGATGTTTGAGTAAATAGATATGCTGTAGGCTTACCCATTGCCACAAAGTGTGAGAAGCCTCTTAAATCGAGAGCGGTCGAAGCTCCTACAAAACACTTCTTTCCCAACTGTCTGTTGTATGAGGATATGGCGGCATACAGTGTTGGAACGTCTCCGACCCTATAATAAACACCTTGTGATAATCGACTTAGCCAACCGGATGTTACACACAAACTTTGCTCTTTGGTCGACATATTTTGTTTTGTCATCCAAGAGGATATCAGCAAGGAGTTTTTAGGCACCTGCTGAAGCAGTAAGTTTATTTTAGTTGCCATATAGGGAATTATTTACCGCAAATATAAAACATAATAAACTATTTTCAAAATATGGGCTGTGGATAGATAAAAAAAGACTGTTTTTTTGCAACAAATGATAAACGCCATAACTCGGCGTTGAAAAATTTATTTGTATTTTTCTATTGCTTTTCTTAGTCTATCCGATACTTGAGTACGGAGTTCTGGCGGCGAAATCACTTCGACAAGCTCTCCGTAACCAAGTATTTCCATTACAAAATCGAAAGTGATCGACAGATATAGTTTTACAACGAATGCTTCGGCGCTATCTTCTATCACCTTCTGAGAGTGATGCAGTACCGCGTCTTTAATATACCGTCCCGCATCGGGTGAAAACTTCAGAACGACCTCCTGTGGATTGGGGTCTGTTTTTACGTAAATGCCAAAAGAGTAATAATAATAATAGTTCTCTAAATTTGCAGGAGGGGAAGCCTGATATTCTTGGATGCTAAACGCAACAACCCGGTCAAGGGAATATGTCCGGATTGCATCGGTATCCATTCGTTTTGCCACGACATACCAACGCCCACGAAACTCTTTCAGCAACAAAGGAAGGAGGGTGCGTTCGGTAAACCGATTTTCCCAGTTCTTGTTATAGGTGAGCGTTATAATCCTTTTGTTTTTGATGGCGAAAATCATTCGGCTTAAGTGTTCGGTTCCCAGGGGTGGCCGCGCTTCAAAGTGAAATATGCCGCTGAGATTGTTCATCATTTTGAGTGAATGAAATACCTCCAATGATTCCATAAGTCTTTCGCTCTGAATTTCATCGGAAAACTCATCATTGATAGAATACAGCCCATCGATTCGGGAATACCGGATATCAATATAAAACAGTTCACGGATGGCGTCTAGATCTCGCTGAAAAGTGCGGATCGATATCGTGTAGTCTTCTCCGGTTAAAGCCGACATTTCGTTCAGATAGCGTTGAATATCTGTGAAAGAGGCTTTCTGGCCTCGCTTCAATCTTCTGACAATGTGCAGGCATCGGGAAATGCAATCTTTTGTTCTCATGGTAAGAGATATTAGATTTTGTAAAGTAAACGAACCAAAACGACATAACTTGACGTTTTGTAAAATAGTTTGTCTGGTCTGGAATTATTTGCGTCAATTCCTTCGAAACCGGAGTATCAATTCATCGTTGTTGCTGTTCCCAACTGAACAATTATTTGAGAGTGTTTTTTAAAAGATGTAGAAACTTGTTTTGCTACCCATTGTCGAAAAAGTGTACAGATAGGACTGTCCATCCGGTAACATAAAGCAAGGATCACTTCCAGATTGAAATATTCAACTATGCACTTTTGACCGTTTTCCAAAGTGTGAGGGCATTCTTTTTTCACCTCATTCTCCAAAAGTCCACCGGATTTAAAGAGCGATTTCAGGTTCGCTGCCACAGAAGAATGATAAACATTGAATAAAGAGGCGATCTCGTTCTTTGTCATCCAGACAGTTCCATCTTCAGACAATTCAATGGAAACTTGAATACTTTTTGAATTGGCATTCCTGATTGTTATTGTCCCGCGTTTCATATCTCCTGTTTATTTAATGCAACTTTTTCTATCTCTTCCAGTTTACTAGAAAGCAACTGCATATCCCTGCTAATTTTTTCATTGGTTATGCGGGCATATATTTGGGTGGTTCGGATATTCGTATGCCCTAACATTTTAGATACGGTTTCGATGGGTACACCTTTGGATAGAGTGGTTGTCGTGGCGAAAGTGTGGCGTGCAAGATGGAAGGTTACATTCTTTTGGATGCCGCACAAGTCGGCAATTTCCTTCAGATAAGAGTTGAGCTTTTGATTGCTTAACACCGGAAGCAATTGCCCTTTGGGGAGTTTTCCTTCGTATTTCTTCAGGATAGTTAATGGAATATTCA
>JALNXZ010000269.1 GCA_023230125.1 Bacteroidales bacterium
ACTCTACTGCTTTTGATGGTACTATCCGTAAAAGTCTTTATTGAACCATGGATTGCAAAGAAGATACAGGTTGCTATCAATGAAAGTAGTAAAGATTACCGGATTGAAGTAGGTATGGTTCATGTTTTGATGATGTCTTCATCTATAGAATTTGATTGTATTACAATAAGAACAAAGCAGGAGAGGGGTGACCTAAATGTAAACGGACAAATTTCGTCCATAAAACTCTATGGGGTCAATTTTATAAAAGTTCTGTTAAGAAAGGAAATTGAGATTCGGGAAGTCCTTATTTCCAAAGTTCAAATGACGGGGAAAATTCCATTTTCGATGAAAGAAAAGCCACCCATGGTTTTTCCCCTGAATCTCCGAATTGATTGTATCCTTTTTGATAAGATAGACCTGACAATAGAAAATACTTCAAACGCACAGGCCTATTCAGTGAAAGAAGGTACTCTGAAATTGTACGGTTTACAAGTGGAAAAACAGGATACTTTATCCCGCAACATTGTGAAGAAATTTGATTTTGGGGCGAAGGAATTCCTTTCGGTTTCGTCTGACAGTATGTATACCTTCAAAGTTGTTGGCATTGATTATAGTGCAAACTCCAGTCTATTAGCCGTAAACAGCATCCTTATCCATCCGAATTATTTGGATTATCATTTTACGGCAAGGCGTCATTTCTCAACGGATTGTGTTGACGGTCATTTTAAAGATATTTTTGTTCGAGGTTTTTCTGCCGCAGACTATTACAAATTCAATCATTTGAAAATCTCTGATATTGAAATCGGGAGGATGGATTTAAACGTTTTTCGAGATAATCGAAAAAAGAGCCGGCATATCAACAAACCGACTTTTCAGGAAATGATTTACAACTATCCGGGTACGATTTGTCTTGATTCAATCCATATACTAAAAGGAAAGATCACATATACTGAACATGCCAAGATGGCAAACAGGCCGGGAAGCATCCATTTTGACCAGATTCATGCTTCTATTTTTAAAATAACCAACGATACAATTTACAAAACCAAACACGGTTTGATGGAACTGAAGGCCGAAGCCCTATTGATGGGTAAAGGTAAGCTGAATGTTTCATTAAAAGCAAAATTGTTTGATCACAGCAACACCTTTTCATTGAAAGGTAATCTTTCAGCAATGAATGCCAGAGAATTGGAGTCCATGCTTAGAAATCATGCTTTTGTCAATGTTCAAACCGGTCAGGTTGATGTCCTGAAATTCAACTTTACGGCAAATAATAAGAAATCAACAGGCAAAATAACCCTGCTTTATCATGGACTCCATATCGCAGTCTTAAATAAAAAGACAGATAAATCCACTGCTTTAAAAGAGCGGATTATATCCTTAATTGCCAATATAAAAGTGCCGGAGTCAAATCCACTTCCAAACGAAGAGGTGAGAGTGGGAATCATTGATTATGTAAGAAATCCTGAAAAGTTTCTTTTTAATTATTGTTTCAAATCAATCCTTTCAGGATTTAAATCCAGCCTGGTTAAAAACCAGAAGGAAATAAAGAAGGAATAATGTGATCATCAAATTCAGGCAGGATAGGTGCAAATAGCTTTTTACGAACAGTATTTATCTCTTAATGTAGAGGTTTAGCGGTTAAGTCAAAAGAGCAGAACGTCCTTCAATTTAATTCTTGAATTCTGAAATATCAAGTACTGATAAAAGGCATTTCCCGTCATCCCCTGTAACGATACCTTCCATATAGACCGGGCATATCGGGTTTTCGTCATAACCGAGCTTCACTTCACACGATTCTTTGGCCTTACTTATAAAGATCTTGCTAAAAAATTCATTGAATTTTGGCAACGAATCTTCGGAAACGAATAATTTAAAATTGCTGTTCAGCAATAAAATACGTTTGTCTCCAAGAATTTCCGCAGCTGTAAAGTTCAGATCCTTAATACTACCATCTTGTTCAAGGGTAAAATAGCCCATTGGAGCAAAGTCGTACAACATAGTGAATTTCCGAAGAGCCGTTTCTGCCGTTTCATTTGCCTGGCGCAACTCCTCGTTTTGCATCTCCAACTCTATTTGATGTACTTGTAGTTCGTGAAGGAGCCTTTTAACGTCCGTCTCCATCTCAGAAGTGTTTGTTCTCTGATTACTTATCAGTTGTTTTTCGGCTTTTATGCGCAATAGCTGGGCATCTGTCAAATTCAGTTCTTCGTTGATCATTGTATGGGGATATTTTTAGTGATGAAAATCATTCCAGCCGGTATCTTTTGGCTGTTGAATAGTATATTGACTGACCATTCAACCATCGATATAAGACCGTTGGCTGTTAGTATCTGCATTTTATGATTGGTATTGAGTTTATCCTTCAGCAGCTTATTGAGATTTTTTTCAGTCTCTTTTTGCGCCTGTATAGGGACAAATATTTTAATAAAGTTTTGATTGATAACCTCCTTATACTTTTTTTTAAAAAACAGTTCTGCTACAGGATTAAACTCAAGAATTTTCCATTCGGTTGATATTTTTAGGATCACATCCGTCGAAGATTTTAGGATCACATGATGCATTTGCTCTGTTTCGTGTAATTCTGATTCTAACTGTTTAATATCCGTAATGTTGAAAAAGGTGATAACCAGACCGTCTATTCTGTCGTCAAAGGTGCGATAAGGCATAATTCGAATGGAATACCATCGTCCGTCATTGGTTGGAATCTGTTTTTTGATAAAAGTGAGTGTTTTTAATACTTCAATCGCATCAGCTTCAAGTTCAGGGTAAATTAGCTCAGAAACCTGATCGGTAAATGGCCGTCCAATGTCACTTTTGATTAGTTTGAAGATTTTGGTGGCCTGATTGGTATAACGTCGAATGTTCAATTCCTTGTCGAGAAACAAAGTGGCAATATCTGTGCTATTGAGCAGGTTTTTCATATCATTTTTTATCCGCGAGAAATCATCGACTTTCAATTGTAACTCAACGTTCACCGTTTGAAGTTCTTCATTCAGACTTTGCATTTCTTCTTTGGAACTTGTGAGTTCTTCGTTCGTAGATTGCAGTTCTTCATTGGTAGATTGCAATTCTTCATTGGCTGATTTTAGTTCTTCCTGTGAAGTTTGCATCTCTTCGAGCGTACCTTGCATCTCATTCCGCATAT
>JALNXZ010000270.1 GCA_023230125.1 Bacteroidales bacterium
TTGCATTCAGGACATTATGCTTGATCTTTCGCATGGTAAGCATCTTGCTTAACAATTCGGAAATTTCAACGGAAGTGGTACCAACCAAGACCGGACGTCCCTGTTCGACCATTTTGACAATTTCCTCAATCACCGCTTGATATTTCTCACGCTTAGTCTTATAGACGCGATCTTCCATGTCGTGACGGATCACCGGACGGTTGGTCGGAATAACGACCACATCCAGTTTATAAATATTCCACAACTCACCAGCCTCTGTTTCAGCTGTACCAGTCATACCGGAGAGCTTGTGATACATACGGAAGTAATTTTGCAGGGTGATGGTGGCGAAAGTCTGTGTAGCTGCTTCAACCTTAACCTTTTCCTTGGCTTCAATAGCTTGGTGGAGTCCGTCTGAATAACGTCTGCCTTCCATGATACGCCCAGTCTGTTCGTCAACAATCTTAACCTTATTTTCGATGACTACGTATTCATCATCCCTTTCAAACATGCAATAAGCCTTCAAGAGTTGATTGATGGTGTGCACACGTTCTGATTTGACGGCGTAGTTCTGCATCAATTCGTCTTTCTTCGATTCCTTTTCTTCGATAGAAAGATTCAGATTTTCAATATCTGACAATTGAGAGCCTATATCAGGAAGCACAAAGAATTGTGGATCTTCTGTATCTCCTGTAATGTAGTCGATACCCAAGTCTGTCAATTCAATGCTGTTGTTCTTTTCATCAATGACAAAATATAGCGGGTCGGTCACGATGTGCATGTTTCGATTATTGTCCTGCATATAGAAATCTTCCGTTTTTTGCAAGGCAGCTTTGATACCCTGTTCGCTGAGGAACTTGATCAACGGCTTATTTTTTGGAAATGCTTTGTGTGAACGTAACAGCAGAAGTGCTCCTTCTTCCATATCTTTTTTGTCTTCTGAAGCTAGAAGTTTTCGAGCATCAGCCAAATATTTTGTGGCTATTGTCCTTTGAGTATTTACAACACGTTCGACCTTGGGGCGAAGCTCTTCAAACAGCTGGTCTTCGCCTCTCGGTACAGGTCCTGAAATAATCAAAGGTGTACGGGCGTCATCAATCAGAACGGAATCGACCTCATCGACGATGGCGTAGTTGTGTGTGCGTTGCACCAAATCCATAGGACTAGATGCCATATTGTCACGCAGATAGTCAAAACCGAATTCGTTGTTGGTTCCGAATGTGATATCGGCCATGTAAGCCTTACGACGTTCTTCGGAGTTTGGACGGTGCTTGTCTATGCAATCTACAGAAAGTCCGTGGAACATATATAAAGGCCCCATCCATTCGGAGTCACGTTTGGCCAGATAATCGTTGACGGTAACAACATGTACGCCGTTTCCGGTCAATGCATTCAGGAAAACCGGAAGAGTGGCGACCAAAGTCTTTCCTTCACCAGTACCCATTTCTGCAATTTTGCCTTTATGGAGGACGACACCACCGAAAAGCTGAACATCATAATGAATCATATCCCAGGAAATATCATTTCCACCGGCCATCCAATGGTTTGCAAAAATAGCCTTGTCGCCTTCAATGCGGATAAAATCGTGTGTTGCTGCCAAATCTCGGTCAAAGTCGGTGGCTTTGACTATTATTTCAGTATTTTCAGTAAAACGGCGGGCTGTCTCTTTAACGATGGAAAATACTTCAGGAAGAGCTTCATCCAGAGCCTTTTCCATCTTCTCGATGATGGCCTTTTCAATTTTATCCACTTCATTATAGATGGCTTCACGCTTTTCGAGATCCATGTCTTCAATGCCGTTTTTCAATCCAACTATATTTTCGCGTTCTTCGGAAACATAATTTTGAATATTTGAACGGATTTCGGCCGTCTTATTTCGGAGTTCATCGTCGTTTAATGTAGCGATGCCAGGATATGCTTCTTTTATCTTTTCAATATAAGGGGATATTTCTCTCAGGTCGCGTTGTGATTTGTCCCCGAAAACTTTGGTAAGGAATTGATTAAAACCCATAATATGATTGTGTTGTAGTTTACAAATAAGTTAAATATCGCCGCAAAAATACAATTTTTTTGCGGTTAATTCAATTCTGGAAGAATCTGTCCTTTACAGGCATTTGGAGGTCTGATCCGAAAGATCTTGCTGATTGTTTTGGTGATGTCTTTTGAAGAGACAGGTCGAATGATTTTTTGTGCTTTGACATTTGCACCATAAAGAATGAATGGCGTGGTGAATATTTCAGAACGTACCTGATGGTCTTTCCCTGTAACATCTTCGCGAATGTTCCAGCCTCCCTGGATTTCAAGGAAGAGGTCGCCCGAATGACTGGGATGTATCCCATTTGCAGATTCATTCAGCGCGGTGTTGAATTCACCCAACAGAAATTGTTTGTAGCGGATGACGCATTGTACGCCACTGAATTCTGTCAGGAATTCTGCGGCTTTCAAGCTGAACTCATCATAGCTGATGCCCTTTTCTTCTATTAGTTTGCGATTCAGGAATATTTGCTGGTCATACCAGCCCGTAACCCATTTCTGATTACCATAAATGGCCATCAGGTACAGGTTGAGCAAGGATGTGCAGCGTTCCGGGTAAAAATCTCCACCAAGAGACTTTCCCTCTATAACCTTAACGGCCGGATAAGTTGGTGCGCCGGAACCTACAATGTAGATCAATGCATTTTTGAGGCCGATCTGTTGATCTACTTTTGAGAGTAAAGTGGCAATATCGCGATCCAGTCTGAAGTAAATATCCTGGATTTCGAGTGATGAAACGGCGTTGGCTTGAGCAAGTCCACTGGATGCCGTCATGTCTAAAGTCAGAAAATCGGTCGCCTCGTCTAGCCCAAGTTGCTCTTTATCAATGGTTTCTGTCGCGAGTTTGCAGACCTCAGTATTGACCATTGGCGTTTCCTTGTACATGCGAAACTTGTCTTTTCCGTATTTGTTGAGTAAATACTGGAAAAGCGTAGGACTTTTCTGAAAGGGCATGTAATGATAGTCACTCAGCGACAACAAAGGTTGCCAGGAAGTCTGTTCCACAAGTTGTGACATATCCCGTTGGTCATTGATGCGCTGCACCCACCAAGGCATATCATTGTAATAAGTGGAGGTGCACCATTTTCCGCTATCCTCGTCAA
>JALNXZ010000271.1 GCA_023230125.1 Bacteroidales bacterium
CAAATCCAGACCAGAGTGGGCAATTACGACTCAGACAATAGCCATGAACTGAAAAATGTGGGCTTTTCAAGTTCATCCAGACCTGAAATGGTCTCTTTTGAGGACGACGCAACAACCTTGGCAGATAAACTTTGGCGCAAAACAGATGCTTCATATAAAGAAGCTGTCCAAAAATTCGAGAAAATCAAAGCAAATGCAGCAGTGAGTACCGCCTCTGATGATAAGTCACCCGATTTTTCCAGACAAAAATCACACTATCATTATGAAAATCCAATACATCTGAAGGATTTCAAAATCAATGTAAAAAAATGGGAAGGAATATTGACCCGTTTATCCGGGCAAATGAGTGGGAACAAGGATATTATCAATGGGACCATACGCTTTTCCGGGGACATCCAGCGTCATTGGTTCTATAACACGGAAAGCTCATCCTATGCAGAAAACAATATTTCCTTCAGTCTGTACATCACCATGGCTGCTACCGCTGAAGACGGAATGCAACTGCCGCTTTTCAAGAGCTATTATGCATCCAGACCAGAGGATTTACCTTCAGAAGCAGATATAAAAAAAGAAATTGACCAAATGAGTCAGCTTTTGTCTAATCTAAAAAAAGCACCTCTTGCCGATCCTTATTCCGGGCCATGTATCTTAAGCGCAGAAGCTGCAGGAGTCTTTTTCCATGAATTTTTTGGGCACAGGGTGGAAGGCGCCCGTATGAGGCTGGATGGTGATGCCCAGACTTTCAAAAAGAAAATCGGAGAAAAAGTTTTGTCCGAAAAGATTTCAGTGACGTTCGATCCAACAATCAAAGAATTTAAAGGACAGTTCCTTAACGGTAGTTATATAATGGACGATGAGGGTGTCAGAGGTCAACGTGTCGAAGTGGTAAAAGAAGGTATCCTGAATGCATTTCTTATGAGTCGTACGCCACTTGAAGGATTTCCTGAATCCAACGGACACGGAAGAGCTGCTTACTATTTAAATCCTGTAACTAGACAAAGCAACATGTTCATAAAAAGCAGCCTGCCTCTTTCAAACGACTCACTCATTCTTAGACTTAAAGAAGAGCTGAAAAAAGACGAAAAAGAATATGGCTATTTATTTAGTTCTGTAAGCGGTGGCTTCACAACAACTGACCGAATTCGGCCCAATGCGTTTAACGTAACACCCCTTGTCGTATACAGAATATACTCAGACAATCGTCCCAATGAGTTGGTGAGAGGCGTAAATATGATTGGCACTCCCCTTTCAGTCTTTTCACAGATTCTGGAATGCGGAATGGATTATCAGGTTTTCAACGGATTTTGTGGGGCTGAATCCGGACCAATTCCTGTTTCATGTA
Organism: Bacteroidales bacterium; assembly: GCA_023230125.1. Classification (GTDB taxonomy): domain Bacteria; phylum Bacteroidota; class Bacteroidia; order Bacteroidales; family UBA1402; genus UBA8389. The sequence goes on from JALNXZ010000271.1 coordinate 1,343, forward strand.
TTGCTCCTGCTATTTTGGTCAAGCAAATTGAAACCCAGAAAAAGATAAAATCCAGTGCCCTTCCACCCATTCTTGAACGTCCGTAATCCGACCCCATCATGAAACAAGTATTATTTGCAATAGTTATTTTCCTATTGAGTTTTTCAACCATTCAGGGGCAGATTCAAGATGATCCCATACTGAAGGCCATTAAAAGCGAAGTTGATCGGAATAAGGCCGGATTGCATGCCGGTAATCTGGATTATCCCTTTTGGATTTCATATCGTTTTCTGAATGCCACCCAAACGACAGTTTCTGCTTCAGCAGGAGCACTTCAGTTTGAAGAGAAAAGAAAAAAAAATATTGGAATAGCAGATCTTTTGGTAGGAAATGATGTTTTTAACAACAATGACACTTACCAATCATACAACCGACAGAATGAATATCCAATTGGAGAGACCGACATCGAATCAGCCCTCAAATATGTTATCTGGAGTCAATTGGATCCTGACTATAAAAAATCTGCCGAATCATTCGAAGGCAAAAAGGTAAAGATTGCCCAACAGAACATTCCGGAAGAAGAACAAAACATCCACGACTGGGATCAGTCAACTCCTGTACAATACTATTGTAAAAAAGAATTTAAATCAACTGACCAGAATTTCTGGAGCGAATATTGCCGCAAAGCCTCCATCGCCTTAAGCAAAAACGAGTCCATCATTTCCAGTGAATTTCAGGCAACAATTACAGAAGGCGATTATTACTACTACAGCACAGACAGTTTTATGTATAGACTGCCTATGTGTTTTATTGATCTTTCAGGTTCTGTTGAATGTCGTTCGGATGATGGACAGATCATGAATGAAAAGTACAGCTTCTATTTCGATGACATCAACGATGTCACTCCAATTGATACGTTGTGTTCCGAAATAATCAGATATAATGACTTACTGATTGAAGAAAGTAAGGCCCCCATGATTTCAGATTCCTATTCAGGACCTGTTCTATATGAAGGGACAGCTGTATCCAGCACAGTTAGCAAATATTTTCTCAATCCAAGCAACGGTTTATTTGCAAAACGAAAAGGATTATCCAAGTCTGAAAACCGCATGGAGCAGATGATGGATAAAAAAGTGGCGGATAGACGGTTGGATTTTATCTCCATGACCGGGACACCCCGATGGTATAGCCAAAAACTCCTTGGATATACCCCGATTGATGCTCAAGGTGTCAGACCTGACAGTTCTCTGATACTGATAAAGCACGGAGTGCTGAAAAATATGCTTTCAGACCGGACACCGACCAAAACCAATCCAAAAAGCAATGGACACAGCAGAATCAACATGACTTTCTATTTTGAGAGTCTGGGAGCCGGAAACATCAGACTTACGGCCTCACAGACCATACCTGGAGATTTAATGAAAGATAACCTGCTGGCTGCTGCAAAAGAAGAAGGTTATGACTTTGCTTATATTTACAGAGGGTATCCACACATGGGCGGATGCTTTTTATATAAAGTATATCAGGATGGCCGGGAGGAAATGGTCAGAAATGGATCAATCAGTGACATGAATCAAAAACAATTCAAGTACATCCTGCATATCGGAACAGAAGAGGTTATTCACAATATAAACAATATGGGATTAATCACCACCCTCATCGTCCCTTGTGGGATCATTTTCAAAGAACTTGAAATTGTTCGTAATAATAACATGACACTCGAAAAACCATTTATCGTTCCAAGGCCCCCAATAAAAACAA
>JALNXZ010000272.1 GCA_023230125.1 Bacteroidales bacterium
TTCCCCGAATCCTCTGATTCCGAGTTCTGTGTCCGGACTGGATGTCAGCAAAAAAGGAACCATCGTGGTCAACGAAAATATGCAATCTTCCATTCCGACTATTTTTGCCGGCGGAGATATCGTACGTGGCGGAGCCACCGTCATTCTTGCAATGGGAGATGGTCGCAAGGCTGCTGCCTCCATGCATGAATATCTGAACAAGAAGTAATTTTTGAATCTATGAGGAGAGCTCTTCTTTTACTGGCATTGCTGCTGACAACTGTAACCGGTTTTGCTCAATTTACCTTGGATAACAATGCTGCGGATGAATATTTGAGAAAGAAGGCAGAACAGGCTGAAGCCAGAAGGGTTCAGGACAGTATCCAACAGGTGCAGTTGGAAGAACAGCAAATGATGGCATCAGACATCCGTTACAGGATGAAGTGGACGAATATGCTGACTTATAGACAAACCATCGGTATTATTGAAAATGGGTATAATCTTTCCTATTACGGCTATCTGAATACAAGGAGTACCTGGACCTATCCTATCAGTATCAGGCTTTCCGGCTCCAAAAGTTATAATGAAGCCAATATGCATCCGGGATACAAAGATTGGTCTCAATCTTTATCCTATTGGGGTCTTTCCGGCTTCAGGAATCTAAAAGATAATTGGTATTTATCATTGGGTGGACATCTTCCACTTGGTTGGGAACGTTTTCGCTACGATGGAACAGATGGAGAACATGAATTTGAATTTTCGTCTGAGAAACGGCATTTCCATCTTCTTGTCGGTTTGAATGTCGAAGAACGCATTATGTACATGTCTCCGGATAAAGTGGGACTCGTGATGGGGGTTGGATTTTACCAGAGATTGATGAATTCAAAGACATATACTTTTGATGTGGGGTTTTCTCTTGAGGTTGGACTGAAATTTTAAGATATTTCTATACATACAAAAATGGCTGTCGTCCATAAAGGACAGACAGCCATTTTTGTATGTTGGATTTTCTGTTATCTGACTTGAGAGCCGTTTGTAACGATTTCAGATGGTTGTATGAAAACCAGTTTGCCATCGGCATCCTCAGCCATGAGGATCATGCCCTGGGATTCGATTCCGCGGAGTTTCCTGGCTTCCAGATTAACCAATACGCAAACTTGTTTGCCAATGACTTCTTCCGGCTTGAAATGTTCGGCGATGCCTGATACGATGGTTCGTTGATCAAAGCCGGTATCTACTTTCAGTTTCATCAGCTTGCCGGTTTTTGGTACCAATTCTGCTTCAAGCACTTTTCCAATACGAATGTCCATTTTGGTGAACTGCTCAAAGTCAATGTCGGCCTTTGCCGGTTCAACTTTGTACTCTGCTGTTTCGTTGGCTTTTTTAGTATCTTGCAATTTCTTGATTTGTGCTTCGATAACATCATCTTCAATTTTCTCAAAAAGAAGTTCGGGTTTTGCAGTCTGATGTCCTTCGGACAGTAAGTCGATGCTTCCGAGACTATTCCATTTGAATGCTTCCATGCCCAACATGTCGCGAAGCTTCTTTGAAGAGAATGGCAGGAACGGTTCGAAAGCGATGGATAGGTTGGCTGCAATTTGAAGGCTTAAGTTCAGGATGGTTCCTACACGTTTCATGTCGGTCTTGGCTACTTTCCAAGGCTCTGTGTCGGCCAAATATTTGTTGCCGATACGTGCTAAGGTCATGGCTTCTTTTTGGGCGTCGCGGAAACGGAATACATCGAGGTAGGATTCTACATTTTTTTTGACGCTGACAAATTCAGCAATGGTTTCATGGTCATAAGCGGTCAGGACGTCTCTTGCCGGTATTTTCCCTTCAAAGTATTTGTGGGTGAGGACCATCGCGCGGTTGATGAAGTTTCCGAAGATGGCAACCAATTCATTGTTGCTTCTTGCCTGGAAGTCTTTCCAAGTGAAGTCGTTGTCTTTTGTTTCAGGCGCATTGGCGGTTAAAACGTAACGCAAAACATCCTGCTTTCCGGGAAAATCTTCCAGATACTCGTTCAACCAGACAGCCCAATTGCGAGAAGTGGAAATCTTGTCGCCTTCCAGATTCAGGAATTCGTTGGCCGGGACATTGTCCGGCAGAATATAGGAACCTTCTGCTTTCAGCATGGATGGGAATACGATGCAGTGGAAAACGATGTTGTCTTTTCCGATGAAATGGATGAGGCGGGTATCTTTGTCTTTCCACCATTTTTCCCAACTGTCTGGAAGTAATTCGACTGTGTTGGAAATATAACCGATAGGTGCGTCAAACCAAACATAGAGGACTTTTCCTTCGGCTCCCTCTAAAGGGACAGGAATGCCCCAATCCAGGTCACGGCTGACGGCACGGGGTTGCAGACCCATATCCAGCCAGCTTTTACATTGTCCGTAGACGTTGGCTTTCCATTCTTTGTGGTCTTCCAGTATCCATTTTCTTAAACCGGCTTCGTGTTTGTCGAGTGGGAGATACCAGTGTTTAGTTTCGCGCATGACCGGTTTGTTGCCACTGATGGTGGAATGTGGGTTGATCAGGTCTGTTGCATTCAATGACGTACCGCAAGCTTCACATTGGTCGCCGTATGCGTTCTCGCTTTTACAGTGGGGGCAAGTTCCGACAATATAACGGTCAGCAAGGAACTGTTTGGCTTCTTCGTCGTAGTATTGTTCAGAAGTCTTTTCAATGAATTCTCCTTGATCATAGAGTTTCTTGAAAAAATCAGAGGCTACTTTGTGGTGGGTCTTTGAAGTGGTACGAGAATAGATGTCAAAAGAAATGCCAAACTCTTCAAAAGATTTTTTGATGATATGGTGGTATTTGTCTACGATGTCCTGAGGTTTGACGCCTTCCTTTTTTGCCCGGATGGTGATGGGCACCCCATGCTCGTCAGATCCTCCGATAAACAAGACTTCTTTGTTTTTAAGACGTAGGTAACGAACGTAAATGTCGGCAGGAACATATACGCCGGCAAGATGTCCTATATGTACGGGACCGTTGGCATAAGGTAATGCTGCCGTAACGGTGGTCCGCTTAAATTCTTTGGTCATAATCTTTGAATTTGACCGCAAAAGTACAAATTTTATTTCAGATTCAATC
>JALNXZ010000273.1 GCA_023230125.1 Bacteroidales bacterium
AAAACTCGTATTGAAAAGGTGCTGCACCAAATACGATATTCAGCACTTTCTTGGTTTTCAACTTTTCAATAATGTAAGAAGATGCATCTTTGGCGGCTTCTTCGCTCATTAATTGATGGTTTTCGTACGCCCTGACTTTCAACTGTCCAAACTTTTTTTCAAATAACATGACTTTTTTTTAAAATGACCTTTTACCTTCACGAAAGATTCTTTGTTAAATGAAATACAAAGTTAAATGAAATACAAAAAAAGCTATAAGAATCTCAAAAAACGAATATTATCTGTCCATAATTAAAAAATTTAAAAAATATTTTCTGGAGCGCAGTTATCTTTTCTCGAGAATAAGCTTTTTACAAATGTTTTTGATAGATTTTAATCCAAATTAATAAAATTATTCATATTTATTCTCTGGGTCTCTCAGGTTACCATTCAACCTTTCAGGTATCTATTAAAAGCCCGCGAAACATTCGAAACGATTTCCGAATGTTTTGCGGGCTTAAATTTATCAGTTCTTAATCTTCAATAGGAATTCTCATCTTATGAAATGACCTCCAGACAAATATCAATCCAATAATCAGAAAAGGAATGGAAACATACATGGAGTAATCCAATGCTGGATTTGCTTTCATCCCAATACAAATTTCGGTAGCCAAAAGTCCAAATAAGGTGGAGAATTTGATGATCGGGTTCAATGATACAGAAGACGTATCCTTAAAAGGATCACCAACTGTATCTCCTACTACTGCCGCCTCATGTAATGGTGTGTTTCTTTCTTTCAGGTCAACTTCCACCACTTTTTTGGCATTATCCCAGCTTCCTCCGGCATTGGCCATATATATAGCTTGGAATAATCCGAATACAGCGATGGATACCAAATAAGCGACAAAGAAGTTTGGATCAAGAAATGCAAATCCCAATGTAAGGGATATCAGTGCAATAAAGATGTTCCACATCCCTTTCTGGGCATATTGTGTACAAATTTTCACCACAGCTTTGGAATCTTCCAGATCCGCTTCCTTCTTGTCAAAATTGAAAGTCTTCTTGATAAATAGGACGGCACGATAGGCTCCTGTAGTAACCGCTTGCATGGAGGCTCCGCAGAACCAATATATGACCGCTCCACCACAAATCAGGCCAAGAATCACCGGAGCATCCGTTAACGACAGATTCAGCATGCCGACCTTCTCGAGTAACAAAATAATGGAGAAAATCATGGTGGTGGATCCGCAAACGGCTGTTCCGATCAATACCGGCTTAGCCGTAGCCTTGAATGTGTTACCGGCAGAATCATTGGCCTCCAGATAATGTTTTCCAAGCTCAAAATCAGGTTTGAACCCAAAATCTTTTTCAATACTTTCACTGATATTCGGGATTTGTTCTATTTGTGAAAGTTCAAATACGGATTGTGCATTATCGGTCACAGGTCCATAACTATCAACAGCAATGGTTACAGGTCCCATACATAAAAGACCGAAAGCTACCAAGCCAAACGCAAAAATCGGGGTATGGGGTCCAATCAAATCGGAAAGTCCGAGAGAAGCTGTAAAATAGGCGACTGACATTAAACCTGCAAGCAGTAAACCTGTCCAGAAGGCACTTAAATTACCGGTTACGACACCTGAAAGGATATTCAATGAAGCACCTCCTTCACGGGAAGCTGTCACAATCTCTTGTACATGCTTTGATTTGGAACCCGTAAATATTTTGGTGAATTCCGGTATCAATACGGCAGCCAAGATACCACATCCGATGATGATTGCCAGTTTCCACCAGGCTGTAGGATCAGCCAGGTCCGCCAGCAGTAGGTGACTCATAAAGAATGCAGCACCAATACATAACGTGGCAGCAATCCATATCAGGCGCATCAATGGCATTTCAAAATCAACATCTTTTTTGTTTTTCATCTCTTTTTTGGATAGTACTCTATCAATTGCCTGGTTGACGAAGAAAGAACATCCTGAGAGGAAATCCATCAAAAAGCGCATACCAAAAATCCAAACAATCAATTTGGATTGTATATTGGGATCATCTATTGCCAACGTAATGAAAGTGATCAATGCTACTCCGGTAACGCCGTAAGTTTCAAAACCGTCGGCGGTCGGCCCAACGCTATCGCCTGCATTATCACCGGTACAGTCTGCAATAACTCCAGGATTTCTGGGATCATCTTCCTTGACTTTGAAAATGACCTTCATCAAGTCAGATCCGATATCTGCAATCTTGGTGAAAATACCACCGGCAATACGCAATGCACTTGCTCCCAATGACTCACCAATGGCAAATCCAAGAAAGCAAATCCCTACGATTTCACGGGGGACAAATAACAAGATGGAGACCATCATCACCAGTTCGAGTGAAATCAGGAAAAGTCCCACACTCATACCGGCTCTTAAAGGAATATAGACCACATCAAAGGGCTTCCCCTTCAATGCTGCAAATGCTGTACGGGCGTTGGCGAAGGTGTTGACACGAATGCCATACCAAGCAACACTATATGATCCAGCCATTCCAATAATGGAGAACATGAGCACTTGAAGGACAACAGAAACTGACTGTCCAACCAGACCAAAGAAGTAAACTGCAAAAATGACGGCAATAATACCAAAAAGCATTAAAAGGAATTTCCCTTGCTGAAGAAGATATGTTCGGCAAGTTGCATAAATGGTAGAAGCGACCTTCAGCATGGATTCATGAGCCGGCTTTTTTTTGATTTGGTGGAACAGGAACAAACTGAAGAACATGGTTCCAGTTATGATTAATGCTCCATAAAAAAGGAAGTCCCAAGATGTGACGGAACCTCCAAAAATGTGATAAGTACCTTGGTGCAGATCAGGGATGGCCAAGTCAGCCTCACTTGCCTGCACGCCAGTACAGACTCCAAGTAGTGTGCCTACTAAGAGATTGAATTTTAAGAACTTACTCATGAAATTAATAATTTTAAGGTATAGGTATTCATTTTTGAAAAAAATCGACCGAACTTACGCAATTATTTTTGTCTTTGAATATATTTTTATATATTTTTAAATGTTTTTTACATCATCTGAAAATTATTCACTTTTACACCCATGGAAAGTGGAATC
>JALNXZ010000274.1 GCA_023230125.1 Bacteroidales bacterium
TAATCATTGATCGTGAAACCATTTTGGAAAATGATCATATTGATCAAATCGTTGAATCAGGTTCAACAACCATTCTTTTACACAAGGAAGAATTGGGAATGTCTGATTACGCAATCATCTACAATACTTTGCAAAAAGACCCGAGTAACTCGGAAAAAGAGGCCGTTCTATATATCTATCGTCAACTGCGTAATGCAGAACCAGCCGATGATGCAAGTGCCCGCGAAGTTATTCAGAATTTGTTTTTCTCTGAAAAACGTTACGACCTAGGTGAAGTAGGTCGTTACCGTATCAATAAGAAATTGCACCTGTCCACATCCATGGAGACCAAGGTGCTTACCAAAGAAGATATCATTGAAATCATTAAATATCTGATTGAATTGGTTAATTCCAATGCAGATGTTGATGATATTGACCACTTGAGCAACCGCCGTGTACGTACAGTTGGCGAACAACTCAACAATCAGTTTGGTGTAGGTTTGGCACGTATGGCACGTACTATTCGTGAGCGTATGAACGTACGTGACAATGAAGTATTTGCTCCTGTTGAACTGATTAATGCCAAAACAATATCCTCAGTGATCAACTCATTCTTCGGAACCAATGCCCTCTCACAATTTATGGATCAAACCAACCCGTTGGCAGAAATGACGCACAAACGTCGTTTGTCAGCTCTCGGACCTGGTGGACTTTCCCGTGAACGTGCTGGTTTTGAGGTTCGTGACGTCCATTATACACACTATGGTCGTTTATGCCCGATTGAAACTCCTGAGGGGCCAAATATCGGTTTGATTTCTTCCTTATGCGTTTATGCAAAAATCAATGATCTTGGTTTTATCGAAACCCCGTACCGAAAGGTTGATAATGGGAAAGTGGTTGCTACTGACGTTGAATACATGACAGCTGAAGAGGAAGAAGGTAAGATTATCGCTCAGGGTAATGCATTACTCAGTGAAGATGGAAGCTTCATCAGCAATCGCATCAAGTGTCGTCTTGATGCTGATTTTCCTGTTTCTGCTCCTGAAGAAGTCGACTTGATGGATGTCGCTCCACAACAGATAGCTTCTATTGCTGCATCACTGATCCCATTCCTCGAACATGATGATGCCAATCGTGCATTAATGGGATCCAACATGATGCGTCAGGCAGTTCCTCTAATTCGTAGTGAAGCTCCGATTGTCGGAACAGGTATTGAAGGTAAGCTGATTCGTGACTCGCGTACTCAAATAACTGCTGAAGGTGACGGTACTGTAGAATTTGTAGATGCAACAACAATTCGTATTAATTACGATCGAACAGAAGAAGAAGCGTTTGTTAGCTTCGATGACTCAATTAAATCATACAGAATTCCTAAGTTCCAAAAAACCAACCAAAGTACCACCATTGACCTTCAACCGACTGTGCACAAAGGTGAACGAGTCCACAAAGGTCAGTTGATGACTCAGGGCTATTCCACCGAAAACGGGGAACTTGCCTTAGGTAAGAACTTAAAGGTTGCTTTCATGCCTTGGAAAGGATATAACTTTGAAGATGCCATTGTTTTGAACGAAAGAATGGTTCGCGAAGATATCTTCACTTCTGTACATGTAGATGAATATACTTTGGAAGTGCGCGAGACGAAACGTGGTATGGAAGAATTGACTTCTGATATACCGAACGTCAGTGAAGAAGCAACCAAAGACCTGGATGAAAACGGTATCGTTCGTATTGGAGCCCACATCGTGCCGGGAGATATTCTGATCGGAAAGATTACTCCTAAGGGTGAATCCGATCCATCTCCCGAAGAAAAATTATTACGCGCTATCTTTGGTGATAAAGCTGGTGATGTGAAGGATGCTTCATTAAAAGCTTCCCCATCCTTACGTGGTGTCATCATTGACAAACGGTTGTTCTCCAAAGCAGTTAAGAACCGCAAATCTCGTTTGACAGATAAGGCCCTTTTACCGAAAATCGATGAGGAATTTGAAGAAGGTACAGCTAAACTGAAAAGCGTCTTAATTGAAAAATTGCTTATCCTGACCAATGGCAAAACGTCACAGGGTGTCAAAGACAACCTTGGAACTGAAGTCGTTCCAAAAGGAGCTAAATTCAGTTCTAAGAACTTGAATGAAATTAATTATTCTTCCATTCAGGTTAGCAAATGGACTACAGATAGTACAAAGAATGATTTGATTCATGACCTGATTCTGAATTACTTGCATAAGAATAAAGAATTGGATGCAGTCATGAAACGCAAAAAATTCAATATAACAATTGGGGATGAGCTTCCTTCTGGAATTATCCAAATGGCTAAAGTCTATATCGCCAAAAAACGTAAGATTCGTGTAGGTGATAAGATGGCCGGACGTCATGGTAACAAGGGTATTGTTTCCCGTATCGTACGTCAGGAAGATATGCCTTTCCTGGAAGATGGAACACCTGTTGATATTGTATTGAATCCACTTGGTGTGCCTTCCCGTATGAACCTTGGACAGATTTTTGAAACTGTTCTCGGATGGGCAGGAAGAGAATTGGGCTTGAAATTCGCTACACCGATTTTTGACGGAGCAACTCTGGACGATTTGGATAAATGGTGCGATAAGGCCAATCTCCCTCATTATGGCAAATGCTACCTGTATGATGGTGGTACTGGTGAACGTTTTGACCAAACTGCTACTGTCGGTGTTGTATACATGTTGAAACTTGGTCACATGGTTGACGACAAGATGCATGCCCGCTCTATCGGACCTTACTCTTTGATCACTCAACAACCTCTTGGCGGTAAAGCTCAGTTTGGTGGACAACGTTTCGGGGAAATGGAAGTTTGGGCACTTGAAGCTTTCGGTGCCGCTCACATACTTCAGGAAATTCTGACCATCAAGTCTGATGATGTTGTTGGACGTAGTAAAGCTTTTGAAGCTATTGTAAAAGGCGATCCGATGCCACAGCCTGGTATTCCGGAATCCTTGAACGTGTTACTACACGAATTGAGAGGTTTGGGTCTGAGTATCCAACTGGATTAAGTATAAACTGTTTATTATTTCATATACAATATGGCTTTTAGAAAAGAAACCAAAGCAAAAAGCAGTTTTT
>JALNXZ010000275.1 GCA_023230125.1 Bacteroidales bacterium
TATCTCCTTTCAATAAACTCAAATCTGAGCAAAGAAAATATTGAAAAAGCCTACAGAAAGGCTACGAAAGAGCAAATGACCTATCAGGAAAGGCTCACTACACGTTGCAAGGAAGTACTGAAAAACGCCAAAGAGCATGAGCATCTAGTTGTTTTACTGGCAGGGCGTCCCTATCATTCCGATCCGTTGATACAACATAAACTTGCACAGGTTATTGCTGATTTCGGCGTAGATGTTATCACAGAAGACGTGATACGTTGTAACTACTATGATTCAGACAAGGTACAAAGCATCATGCAATGGGCATATACGAACCGTATCCTAAAAGCAGCGACCTGGGCAGCAAATGCCGACGAAAATATTCATTACGTCGAACTGACCTCCTTCGGTTGCGGCCCTGACTCTTTTATCATTGATGAAGTGTCGGACATCCTTCGTCGCGGAGGAAAAAATGCCACTTTCCTGAAAGTCGACGACATCAACAACATCGGTTCAATGCGTCTGCGTATTCGTTCCTTGATTGAAAGCCTGCGTTACAAATCTGTTGAGGAAAAAGTGGTCAACACCAAAGCCATCCAAACTAGGCCATTCATCACCGAAGACCGCAAGCGAACCATCCTGATGCCCTGGTTTGCCGATTTCTACTCTCCATTGTTACCACCAGTCTTCAAATTGTGCGGATACAACGCCATCAATCTTCCACCCAGTGACAGACAATCGGTGGAATATGGCCTGAAATATTCCAACAACGAAATATGTTATCCTGCCACATTGATTGTCGGAGACTTCATGAAAGCACTCGATAGCGGAAAATACGATCCGGACAAAATTGCTTTGGCCATCTCGCAGACCGGAGGTCAGTGTCGCGCAACCAACTACGCAGCCTTGCTAAAAAAAGCCCTTACGACAGCCGGTCTGGAACGAATCCCGGTGATTACTATTGCGATGGGCGGTGGTGTCAATGAACAACCAGGCTTTAAAATCAACTGGAAGAAAATCTATAAAGTTCTCATATATGCGCTCATTTATACAGACTTCCTCTCCCAAATGTATTACTCGACTGCCCCCAGAGAGAAAGTGAAAGGTGAAGCTAAACGCATCAAGGATGATATGCTTCAATTGGGTGTAAATGCTGTTGAAGCCAATAACGCAAATCATTTTCTGGATTTGGCATCCCTGGCCTGCAAGCGTTTCACTGAAGCTTTGGAAATCAAGGAGATACCAAAAATCGGTATTGTCGGCGAAATCTATGTCAAGTACAACAGTTTCGGGCACAAAAATGTGGTCAACTGGTTGGTAAAGCAAGGTGTGGAGACCGTTCTACCACCCATCACCGATTTCTTCACCTCCACTTTTGTAAACCAGACCGTCCGTAAATCTGGGAATGTTGACAAACGTTGCGTTCCCAAACCAATTTACGACTTTGCAGAGCACTACATTTATAGGGTGGTGCATCTGATAGAAGACCGTGTGAAGCATTTCCCGTATTTCAGACCTTTTGTAACGCCTGAAAATATGGCAGAATCTGCTTCAAAAATTATCAATCTGAATGCTCAGTTCGGAGAAGGTTGGAGTATCCCCGGTGATTATGCTCACTTTGCCGAGAACAGCATCAACCAGGTGGTCAGTTTACAACCCTTCGGATGCATTGCCAACCAGATAATCTCCAAAGGGATTGAGAAACGGACACGCGAGCTTTACCCCAACCTCAACCTGCTGTTTCTCGACTTTGACAGTGGCATGAGTGAAGCAAATATCATGAACAGGTTGCATTTTATGATTGAGAATGCCATCTGATTCTGCAAATAATCGGCATCGTCAAATGTGTCAGAAAAAAATCTCTTTTGCGAGAATCTACTGAATGTGTGAATGATGTAAATTATTACAAAACTTCTGTAACTCCTTCGTAAATAGATGTGTCTACATTTGTTCCTGATTCTGGAACGAATGGAAAACGAAAATGGAGCGATTGGTTGTTCATAAAGCCAAAGAATTTGCAACAAAAAAATCTATCAAGGTTGGAGAAAAATCGTTGATAAAAACGCAGGATGCAAGTAACTTTTTAACAGATGTTGCTGATGCAGTCTTGTTCATTGTACGCGTTCTGAAAGAAACATTTTCGCGCCAATTTGAATTCAGGGAATTCTTGCATCAATGTTATCAAATCGGATACATGACATTGCCGCTTATTTCAGTCACAGGCGCAATTATAGGTTTGGTTCTCACTATCCAAACACGTCCGGTTTTATTCAAATTTGGAGCTGAGGCTTTGTTGCCAGGAATGGTCGCCATATCCTTAATCAGGGAAATGGGACCTGTCATTACAGCACTGATCTGCGCCGGAAAAGTCAGTTCAGGTATGGGGGCGGAGTTGGGATCCATGAGAGTGACCGAACAAATAGATGCAATGGAAGTATCCTCCATCAATCCAATGCGATTCTTGGTTGTAACCAGAGTGTTGGCGGCTACACTAATGATCCCTTTATTGATTTTGTATGCAGACGCATTGGGCATACTCGGGTGCTGGGCAGGCACCAACATCAAAGGCGATGTCACTTTTGTGCTCTTCTTCTCACAAGCCTTTGGCAGCATCAGCTTTATCGATTTTTTACCGGCATTCATCAAATCATTCTTTTTCGGGGCAGTTATCGGATTGGTCGGTTGTTATAAAGGATACAACGCCGGTCGGGGCACTGAAAGCGTAGGTATTGCTTCAAATTCAGCCGTTGTGTTGGCATCCCTTTTAGTATTGATTGTTGATATGCTTGCTGTACAAATAACCGACATGATTTTATAACTAAAAATGGAAACAGAAAATCATACAGTTCTTGAAATCAACAATCTTAGAAAATCATTTGGAAAGCAAGACGTGTTGATAAACGTTTCATTAAAACTTTTTAATGGTGAAAATCTGGTGGTGCTCGGAAAATCCGGATCAGGAAAATCAGTATTGATAAAATGTATCGTTCATTTATTGGTTCCGGACAGTGGTTCCATCCATATACTTGGAGAAGATGTCAGTGCATTGGACACAAATGGTCTGGGAGCTTTGAGAAAAAAAATCGG
>JALNXZ010000025.1 GCA_023230125.1 Bacteroidales bacterium
GATCAATCCGTTTTTCATGAGTCTTTTTATTATTTCGCTTCCGGAGGTCTTTTCCATTGCATTCAGATTGTTCAGCTCTGTTTTGGTTAAGCTTTCCACGTATAATAATGAAACAAGATAGGTGTACTCGTCCACTGTTTGCAACGAGGTCTCTTTTAATGCTTTTTTGATATAAAATTTAGAGTACCGGTGCAGCAGACTTGTATCTTTTGCAATATGGATGCCCACGGAATCAATGATTCCTGCATTCCGGCTGGAAAGACTGTTCCCGATGTCCCGGTTATTTAAGAAAGTAATGAAATTGTCCATAGTCAATTCCGTATCACCGGAAACGGATGCTTCGAATGTCTCTATCTGATCAAGCAACTCAATCTGCAATTGTTTCGATTTCATATATCGGGTCTCTTTAATTTGTACGCAAATGTACTAATATTTTTAATTAAGTGAAAATATAGTTGCATATTAGAACGAAAATGTATTACTTTGGGGTTTTATAGAAAAAAAACGCATGAACAGGACTATTGCTGCACAACTTTCAAATGCAGGGAAGGAATACAAGACGGGAGATACGACTTTGGTCGCATTACAACCAACGACCATCAACTTCAACAAAGGCGAAGTGACCCTGATTGTAGGACCGTCCGGATCCGGAAAGACAACCTTGTTGTCGTTGTTGGGTTGTGTCATATACCCCACTTCAGGCGATGTCTGGTTGGGCGATACCTGCGTTAGCAAATTATCCGAAAACCAACAGGCCGAACTAAGACTGAATCATATCGGATTTGTTTTTCAGGGATTTAATTTAATTGCCCCGCTCTCTTCGCTTGAAAATGTGATGCAACCGCTTCTTTTAAAAGGCGTTTCCCGTAAGACAGCCAAAGAAAAGGCGATGGGTATCCTGCGGACTTTCGGAATAGAAGACCGGGCCGGGAATCTACCTAAAACACTCAGCGGGGGACAACAACAGCGGGTTGCTGTTGCCAGAGCGTTAATTACCAATCCTGAGCTGATCCTTTGCGATGAACCGACTGCTTCACTCGATCACCAGAGCGCCATACAGGTCATGAAAATATTGCAATCCCTGTCCAGAGACAACAGAGCGGTCATTGTTGTGACACACGATATGCGTCTGAAAAATTATGCAGATCGTATCATTTACGTGATAGAAGGAAAAATAAGCAATAACCCGATAGAAACCGAATTTTAAATATTCGTTTATGAAACGAGCATGTTTATAAAAAAGTTCAAATTTATGGAAGTTTTAAGTAGCGAGAACAGAGGCGAAGTTTACTTCGACTATGCCGAGTCACGCAAAACTTCTGTTCCGAAGGGACAATAATCTGACATGCGAGTTCCATATGACTTTAAACGAAAAAATGATTATCGTATGAAAAGAATCATTCTCTTATCTTTTATAGCAATGAGCCTGCTGAGTTGCGGAAAAAAGAAAACGGAAACAGCACCTGTTAAACAGTCCCCTGTCGTACAAATAGCAGGTATCGGAAAAGTAGTGCCGGACGGTGGCGTTAGTGAGCTGGCTTCACCTGTCCCGGGAATCGTGCGCGAACTATCCGTACAGCCTGGAAGCATGGTGAAAAAGGGTACAGTCCTGCTTCTCTTGGATAATACTACCCAGTCGCTCGCAATCAATGAGATCAACAGCAGACTGGCATCACAGAAAAAGTCCATTGAATCGGCAAGGGCTTTGATGGAACAGGAACGGATTGCTTTGGCTGAAAAAGAGCGGCAACTGGAAGACGCAAAGATTTTGTTGAAGGATGCCGCCACCACGGATGATCATGTCAGGAAACTGCAAAACGACTACGACCAGGGATTGCAAAAAGTGAAAAAGCTGAAGAACGATTTTATGCTGTCGGAAGCACAACTTCAGGAACTTTCGACAGAGAAAGCAATGAAGACCGAAGATCTCCGGCTTACGACCCTGAAAGCACCGATGGACGGTACCGTTCTGGACATCCTGCCGAAAAAGGGAGAAGCGGTGAGTCAATATCAAACATACGCCCGCATGGCTCCGGCAACACCGCTGATTGTGCAGGCTGAAATTGATGAAATGTACGCGACTCGTCTTGCCTTAGGTCAGCATTGTGTCATCAGACTGATCGGAGAGGTCAATCCGGTAGCTGAAGGGAAAATTGTACGTATTTCTCCTGATCTGAAGAAAAAGTCTCTGTTCTCAGACAATAAGGATGATCTGGAAGACCGTAGGATCAGGAAAATTGAAGTATCCATTCAGCATCCTAAAACCACTCTGCTCATTGATACCAAGGTAGAATGTAAAGTTCAACTCGGTCAATAATTAATAAACCATTGTCATGATCATTACGGCCTGTCGTTTTATTCGCTACGAAAAATCAAAAAGCTTCGGTATCCTGCTGAGTATCATCATCAGTATCTATCTGGTAGGTCTGGTGATGAGCATCTTTCTGTTTCTTGCAAATATTATCGGAGGATTGGTTAACAATTCCAATCCGGAATATGCACAGGTATTTGTAGTAAACAAACAGACGGATAATGCGAATCAGCTTACCCCCTTCGATGCCAGATGGGTGAATCAGTTGCAGAGTTTAGACGGAGTGGACGATGCTCATGGCATTATCTACGCTCCCGTATCTGTGAAATTTTCGGATGGTAAAACTGCTTCCGCTTTAATGATCGGCAGTGATTATCCGGAAATGGCGGCAGGCCCTTCGTCACAACTGATTGCTGAGGGAAGCATTGAGGACTTATTGGGTGAGGGAACCGTTTCGACCGACTTTTACGATAATAAAGCTTTTGGACGCGAACTTAAGCGTGGCTCCGTTTTTGAGATTAACGGGAAATATGCAATCGTAGGGGTAACCACCAAGAATGCAAAAGGGTTTTCAAATCCGTTAATATATACCACGACTTCCAAAGCACGCTATTTTTCAGGTGTTTCGGAATTTGTGGTCAATGCTGTGATTGTAACCGTAAAAGATCCGGATAAGATCGATGCGGTTATTTCCAGGATCAATGAAGTTGCTCCGCAGTTTCGTGCCTGGAAGTCAAAAGATCTGGCATTGACTACCGTGGTTAATGTAATGACGGCAAACAACATGGGGATGAGTATCGGCACCATGGTGCTCTTTGCCATCATCAGTGGTTTTTTCATTATAGGTCTCACCCTGTTTTCATCCACCAACGACCGCATCAAAGACTATGGAACGCTGAAAGCCATCGGAGCATCGGGCAGGTATATCACCCGGCTGGTTCTCACGCAGGCTACCATTTATGCTGTTATCGGTTTCCTTATTTCCTGGCTCATGCTTGTCGGTACCCAGATTGGAATGGCAAAGGGAGGGCTAAATATTCATTTTTCGCCGCTGTTCTTGCTATTGCTATTTGCAATTACGTTTATCATTGCTGTAGGAAGTGCTTTTTTCTCCGTCAATAAATTGAAGAAAGTGGAACCGTCTTCCGTTTTTAGATAACTCTTTATTCAAAAATTCTCATGAACGAAAAAATAAAATTCAGTCTGTTTTTTGTGGTTTTCCTGTTTGGATCGATTATCATTTCTGCGCAAACGGACGATTTGTCTGCCTACAAACTGAATGCCTTGTCACTGGATCAGGCTATCCGGTATTCAATGACACATTCTCCGGAATATAACAACAAGAAGTTAAAGCAGCAAGAGGCCTCTATGAAACTGTCCGAGACCTATACCGACAGAATCCCGACGGTTTATGCTTCAGGGGACATACGGAATAATCTGATCATCCCGTCTACTCCGGTTCCGGCATCCATGCTTGACCCAACTGCTTCGGCGGATGAATTGCTTTATATGAAATTTGCCACCAGGTGGAGCTCGTCAGCCGGAATCAATCTGTCATACGATCTCTTCAACCCTGCAACTGCCGGAAAAGTGCCGGAACAAAAGCAGGAAGTTAAAATCAGCGGGTATAATATGCAATTGTCGGAAAAAGAATTGCGGGCAAAAGTTTCTCAAGCTTATGCCGAATGCATCATTGCAGTGACTCAAATGGAATCGATGGCTCAGGACACGGTCTATTACCACAATGCGTTATCTTATTCGGAAACTTTGTATGTCCGGGGGAAAATGGAACTGGCTGATAAAAACAAAGCGAAGACTGCTTTCAACGAATCTATTTACCGGTTTCTTCAGGCACAAACCATCCTCCATGCTGCCAAATCGAAACTTTTATATGTAATGGGAGAGGAGATAACCGATGAAAACATACAGATGCTGCACTTCTCGGAAGATATTCCCGCGCTCTATGCAAAAATTGCGTCTCCTTTGCTAAATGATGCCGGTTCTGCATTTCCGGAAAATAGTCTGAGTGAAATGCGTCAGTCAGAAGTGGTTTCATTAGCGGCAAACCGAATTAAACATGCTTCCTGGAAGTTTGCTCCTACGCTTTCATTATCCGGCTTTTACGGTGTCAATTATTTTGGCAGGGAATTGCAGCTGGCAAACAGCAGTCAATGGCTCGGAAACAGTTTCATCGCCATGTCGTTAAAGTTTCCGATAACGCAATCGCTGAGCACCTCCAGGGAACTATCACAGCTCAGGATTCAGAAACAGACAGAGCAGGAAAACCTACGCGATATTCGGAACAAACTTGCAATGGACTGGTCGAATGAGACGGCGCAGTTGATGGCGCGTCAGAAGGAATATGCACTGAAACAGAACAATCTGTCCATGACCAGGGAAAACTTTCTGGCTGCCCGCTCGCAGTATGATAAGGGACATCTTCTTCAGACAGATTTGATGTCGGAAGAATCAAAAGTCCGGACCGCCGTTCAGGATTACTTGCAGGCAGCGTATAACTTATTTTTAAGTTGTATTGCGATTGATAAAATTCAGGATAAATAAGGTAAATGTAAGTTGCTGGAGCTGTGTGATTTGCAGCACGCTGCATTGCTTTCGCTTCCGTTGTCCAGCGGCATAGTATCCGGCTCCGTTCGCCCGTCCTTGTGATCGCTTGATTCCTGCGCTATTTGTTTGTCTCTCCGAGCCTTCACAAAATAGCCTTGCAGTCATCTGCGCGCTCCCTGCGTCCGTTCTCAAAGTCGCCGTCAACCATACCGCTTTCCGCCGTACGCTTTTCGGGATGATTTAGATCGCTATGCTTATTTAATGAGCATAGATTTCTACTAGATTAAAAGTCTGTTGGATAAATTAAATATTTAACAGAAAATGATTAATTATTAAAGATAATAGTTAATTTAGCTGACAATCATAAGTTATAAAACCTTTACATTATACATAATAAAAGACAAAAAGGTACAGACAAGTCTTTCCATATCAATATAAATCAAGAACATAAATTGCTATAAGTCATTCATGATGAAATTAAATACAGAAATTGCCAACGATATTTTAGCAAAGATTATTAAAAGAGAACATAGAACGTTTTCCAAATATGCATGCCTTAGCCAAAAGGCATATCGATTTAATGAGGAGGAATTACCTGATAGAAAAAATATCAGAACGCCTTTCTTTCATGATACTGATAAAATCATTCATTCTCTTGCTTATACCAGATATATTGATAAAACACAAGTCTTTTATTTGTTTGAAAATGACAATATTACCCATAGAGTATTACATGTTCAATTAGTTTCAAAAATTGCACGCGTGATTGGACGTGCATTATCCCTGAATGAAGATTTAATTGAAGCAATTTCATTAGGCCATGATTTGGGTCATGTGCCCTATGGACACAACGGAGAAAAAATGCTTAATAAACTAATGCTGGACAATACCAATGAATACTTTTGTCATAATGCCCAAAGTGTAAGAGCGTTGCATTATTTGGAAGATAAAGGAAACGGACTCAACTTAACAGTACAAGTGTTGGATGGTATATTATGTCACAATGGAGAATTAATGCAAAAAGAATATAAACCGGATTATAAGAAAACAAAGGAACAGTTTATTCAAGAGTACAAATGTTGTTGGACTACTAAAGACTTTAGTGCAAAAATTATTGCTATGACCTTAGAAGGATGTGTAATGCGAATTGCTGATGTTGTAGCTTATATTGGAAGAGATCTTGAGGATGCTATAATACTTAAATTAATAAAACGGAAAGAAATACCTGAGTCTATCTCTAAAATAATTGGAAACACAAACGCAACAATTATCAATAATTTTGTAATCCCTCATGGTTTTGGGTATGATATAACACAAAAGAGTTGAAGCCTTTTTAATGATTTAAAATTAGATGGTTGTTATGTACTTACTGAGACCAAAGAAATAAACTTCCAGTTTTATGCTTAATCAAAGCAAAATATGATAAATTTGTAAGAATATACTAATTCCCATGAATAAGTCATATCCCTCTCTAACTAAAAGATATATTCCGATAGCATAGGAATTAGCTTATAAACAAAAATGAAATTTTATGAAGCTGATTTATCGTAGAATAAATCAGTAGATTAGACATAATACGAATATTGTAGTGAATCCAAATAAAACAATACACACCAGTCGTACCCTCATGTTTTCCGAATTGGCAAAGGTTATGGACTTTGCTATTCAAGATGACAACTATCTGGAATCCTTAAAACAGAACGTTATCAACAAGAAAACGAAGTCTGGCATCGACAAAACATCCGGCTACCTTAAAACACTTTACGGCTTTGACCTAGACCTGCCATCCTTCATAGTCTTTAAGTACTTTTGGCAATTTTCTGCCGAAGAAGACAAACCAATATTTGCCCTATTGTACGCCATTGGCCGTGATTATTTATTGGCCGAAAGTATCTACGTGATTGCTGAAACAAAAATTGGTGAGAAAGTGACCATCGAGAATATGGAGAGAAATATAGAGATCCATCATCCAGACAAATATTCTGAAAAAACAAGAAGATCAATTGCTCAAAACATTGCCAGTTCTTGGAAACAGGCCGAATTTATTCTCGGGAAAGTAAAGAACATCCGGACTCAACCCAGCATTGGATACAATTTGGTCGCCTTTGCTTTTTGTCTGGCCTACTTGGAAGAGTTGAGAGGAGATTTTATTTTGTCCAGCAAGTGGGTAAAAGCACTTTCCTTATCAGAAAGTGATATAAGGAATCTGGCTATTGAGGCATCCAAAAGAGATTTAATGCAATATCAGTTTGGGGGTGATGTTACCTCCATCTCGTTCAGTGGTTTATTTAAAAAATTAGGAATCAATGCCATCTAAAGTTGATCAATTATTGGCGAAGTATGAGCTCGTGGTCAATGAGCCATGGTCATCCTCTTTGTCCGGACAAGAAAGAATCTGGTTTTTGGTATATGATCCTGCAGAGCAACGCAAAGTTGATTTGAGGTTGGGCGATTTTGAAACAGCCACCATCAAAGCGGGGAAAAAGTGGGCAGAAATATCGTTGAAAAAGTGCTTCCCAACCTGGATGGCAGCACAAGCATATCGTGATTCCTATTTCCAGAGTCCTCAATACATTGTCGAGCAGCTGGAAGGTGACTTTAAAACGTTTGCCATTGATTATTTGAAAAAAAAGATAGCCAATAAGAGCACTGATTCTGATACAGTGATTGTCATAAAAGATGTCTCCTCCTTATTCGGATTCATTCGTTTGTCGGAAATATTGAAAAGTTGCGACAAAGTGTTTACGGGAAGAATGCTCATATTCTTTCCAGGTGAATTTGAGAGAAACCAATATCGCTTGTTAGATGCCAGAGATGGATGGGACTATCTGGCCAGACCAATAACATTATAATCTATCATTATACATGAAAAACAGAGAGCTATTTACACTAGATCCGGTCGAGGTCAACCTGAAAAATGAAGGTGTGGCAAAAATTCGGTCATTGAATGAAAGAGAGGATCTTGATCTTGTTTATTATGAACTTAAAACCTTTGTATGTGAAGGTGAGTATCAGGAAGGATTAAGGAAAATCCTGCAATTCTATCTGCAGAATTATGATAACAATGACCAACCTGCTTTCTGGGTAAGTGGCTTCTATGGCACTGGTAAGTCTCACCTGGTTAAAATGCTCAGTTATTTGTGGGATGATTTTAAATTTCCAAATGGAGATACGGCAAGAACTATTAAGCCTTTGCCCCAGGAAATCCGGGATCTGTTTGTCGAAATAGATAGGAAACAAAAAATACAGGGCAGGCTATCCATTGCCGGTACGCTGAGAGATTTTCCCTCGAAAGATATTCGCTATTCTTTCTTGCAGATTTTGCTGAATGCATTGGGCCTTCCTCAACAGTACCACCATTTTAAATTTGTCTATTGGACAAAAGCGGAAGGTATCTATGACAGCTTGAAATCATTGGTTGAAGCAAGTGGTAAAGATTTTAGAAAAGAGGTTGAGCAGATGTTCGTGTCCACCGTTCTGGCAAAATCAGTGCTTCAACTGTTGCCGGAATTAGCCGAAAATGAAATGAAATTGCTGGAACTTTTCCGGGCTCAATTTCCTATGGTCACCACTATAGGTCGGGAAGAATTTGTAAGAACCATTAAAGAAGAAATCCTTCCATTGTCTTATGGTGACAAGATACCTTGTACAGTTATCATATTAGATGAAGTCCAGCAGTTTATTGCCAAGGATGTAAATCTTGCCTTTGATGTTCAACTCTTGGCTGAAGATTTATGCTCCAGATTTGATGGCAAATTTTTATTGGTCGGTACCGGTCAAAACGCCTTGACTGATAATGAAATTCTTCAAAAGTTGATGGCCCGTTTTAGAGTTCCCATTCAACTGACAGACACAGATATCGAAAAAGTTATCCGAAAAACCATCCTCGAAAAGAGACCAACGGTCATTCCCGCAATTGAGTCAAAACTCGAAACCTCCCTCGGCGAAATCTCAAGAAACCTGGCAGGAACGGATTATGGTTTCATAACAGAAGATAAAGCCACCTTAGTGGCCGATTACCCCATTTTACCATCTACTCGAAAAATCTGGAATAAACTGTTGCAAGTAATAGATACTGCCGGCACTTCAGGACAACTTCGTAACCAGTTAAGAATAGTTGATGATAGTTTGAAATTGGTTACTAATCTGGAATTAGGTTCCATTGTTCCTATCGATTTTATTTTTGATCCAAATCAGACTCTATTGATTCAGTCAGGTCAATTAATGAATGAGACAATGAATCTTATTCAGCAACGAAAAGCCAAAGGAGGCGATGAGGCATTGGAAGGCAGGATATTAAGTGCTGTCTTTTTGATTAATCTATTACCTGAGGACATTAAAGGTAATCATCTGAAATCGAATGAAAACACTATTGCCGATCTGTTGATTGATAACCTGAATGAAAACTCGGAGGCTTTTCGTACCAAGATAAAAGTTCTGCTAAAAAAATTGGTAGACGATAAAGTGCTGATGCCTATTAATGAGGAATATAAATTACAAACAAAGATAGGTACTGAGTGGGAACAAGAGTTTACGAAGCAATGTGTGAAAATAAATAACTCCGGAGATGATCAAATACAGGAAATCCGGAAAAAGAATATCCTTACCTTTTTCAACGGAAAGACAAAAACGATCAATATAACCCAAGGCGTTTCCAGACAGGTGCGTGAATTTGAGCTTTGGGATAAGGCCGATATGCCAAATACGGAACATAAACTGAACATTTGGATACGTGATGGTTGGTTTGAGAATGAAAGCATGGTTTTGGATGGAATTAGAGCAGCCGAAGATTCTCCACTAGCATATGTGTTGGTAAAGAAACTTCGAGATCAAGACTTACGTGCAGAAATCATTAAATACCGTGCAGCCGAATTAACGCTCAATGCTATGGGTTTGCCAACTTCTCAAGAAGGTGTTGAAGCCAAAAAGAGCATGGAAACGCGCCAAAGTATAGCCAAAGCAGCCATCGAAGAACTCATTGACAAAATAGGCAATGAGGCCGTTGTCTATTTGGCAGGAGGTAACACGGTTGAAATTGGTACTATTAGAGACAACATTGAGGATGCCTTAAGAAGTATAGCAGATAGACAATTCCCTGATTTCAAAAGCAAAGCTGACTATCCAAACTGGGGACAAGCCCTCAATAAAGCTTTGGCCGGCAATCCTGACGCATTGAATGCAATTGGTTTTTCAAATGATATTACTGCTCATCCGATGGCTGTAGAAATACTTCGTTTCATCGGGAACGGCCAAAAGACAGGTAAAGAAATTCAGAATCAATTTATGAAATCACCTTATGGATGGAGCCAGGATGCAATAAACGCCATGATTCTTATGTTGAGATTGGTACAACATCTTTCAACCCCGGAACCAAATTTGAATGTAAGCAAAATTGGTAACGCCTTTTTCAAAAAGGAAATTCATGTTTTAAGCGCAAAAGATAAGATAGCTATTCGTAAACTATTTCAAGATACCGGTATCACTTGCCCACCTAATCAGGATATTTTCCCTTATTCTAACACGTTTTTGGATAAACTGAAAAATCTGGCGAGACAGATAAGCGGTGATGCCCCACTACCGGAGCCCATCAACATCAATTTCTTGAAAGATATCGAAAATAAAGAAGGCAATGAAAGACTTCTGGATATCCTGGAGCAACAGGCTGACCTGAAAGCCAAGTATGATGATTGGAGCAAAAAAGCAGAAACGGTCAAAATTAGATTGCCCCTTTGGGACTTATTAACCAAACTTTCAAATCTGGCTTCAGATGGAGAAGAACTGGAGCAACTTAAAAAGGAGATCAATGCCATTCGTGAAAATCGTTTGCTACTGAACGAGCCAGACTTGATTCAACCAAAATTGAATGAACTGACCGACAAACTGAAAACCATGTTAAATAAGCTGAAAGAGCAATATAACAATAGCTTTGATGCCAAGATGGCCGAATTGCAGTCGAATCCATATTTTAATAAACTGACACCAGACCAAAAATATGCTATTCGAGCAAAACATCAGCTATTGGCAAAACCTGAAATAAAATCATTGGATGCAAATGCTTTACTCTATCAGTTGCAGAAAGCTTCGCTTTACACCTGGGAAACTAAGATAGCGGCCCTGCCCGGTCAGTTCCAGTCCGCATTGGACGATGCCATCAAATTATCAGCACCGCAAGCGATATCGTACAGTTTGCCACGCAGAACCATCACCAGTCAGGCGGAAATTGAAACATACATTGCTGAATTAAAAACCGAGTTGGAAGATATTTTGAAGGATTCAAGCTCAATCATATTAAAATAATGACCGTACTAAGCTCACAACAACGTAGCACCTTAGAGACCGCAGTAAAGCTGGCCCGCAAAACCTCAGAAACCGGAGCATTCAATGCACTGCATGGCATGGCAATTGATAATTTTGAGCCTTTTGCTCACATGAGTCCTGAGCAAAGGACATTGCGCAACAGACTTCGCAGTAAAGGCAGGTTGTTGGGAGACGAATTACCGGCAACCGGTAATCAGGAAATCATAAAGCTAACCTACGAATTGGCTTACAAAACCTGGCATAAAATGTTGTTTGCAAAATTTCTGGAAGCCAACGATTTATTGATGCACCCTGATGGGGTGGCAGTAACCCTGGAAGATTGCGAAGAGTTGGCTGGCGATGAAGGTTATGCAGACAAATGGGATGTGGCA